>CANHKG010000012.1 GCA_947460455.1 Rhodospirillales bacterium
CGTAGCCCATGGTGGAGGAGCCAATGTTGAACGGCTCGTTCAGCGCAAACAGGTGGCAGCCGATGTCGCCGGTGATGTGGTGCGGGCCGAGTTCCTGCTGCACCAGCTTCATGGCGGCGAAGATCGGGCGTTCCGGGCAGCCGGTGCAGAAGCTGGGGGGGCGCGGCGGCACGGCCTGGGCGAGGGCAGCGATGGCGGGCTGGGCGAGCAGCGGGCGCGGGTCGGGCGGCTGCGCGAGCGGGAGGTCGGGCGCGTGTTTCGCCAGGAAGGCGCGCAGCCCGTCCGACAGGACTTGCGCGGTGTATTCGCCGGCCATGGGCAGGGCATCCTTGCCGGCGATCCTGGTTTGGATGTCTGCCCGTCGCAGAATGGTGTTGAGCGCCTGTTCGAGGAACTCCGGCTGGCCTTCCTCCACCATCAGCACGGCGCGCTTGGTCGCGCAGAAGGCGGCGAGGTCTTCGTCCACCAGCGGATAGGTCACGTTCAGCACGTGGAGGGGGATGCGGGTGGTGCCGTCGATCTCGGCGAGGCCCAGGCCGTGCAGGGCGCGCAGCACGCCGTTGTACATGCCGCCCTGGGTGATGATGCCGAGGTCCCGGATATCGCCGTCGAAGGTTTCGTTGAGGCCGTGCTCGCGGATGTAGCGCACCGCATTGGGCCAGCGGGTTTTGATCTTCTCCTGCTCGTGCAGGTAGCTGGCCGGCGGCAGGACGATGCGCATGGGGTCGCGCACCGGGTTCTCCAGCGCCTGGGCCAGCGGGAAGGCGGGCTTGCGGTTGTCCTTGGCCGGGAAGCTGCCATGGACGTGGCAGGCGCGGATGCGCAGCTGGAGCATCACCGGGGTGTTGGAGGCTTCCGAGAGCGCGAAGCCGTGCTCCACGGCGCCCACGATGCTGGGCAGGTTCGGCCGCGGGTCCATCAGCCAGATCTGCGACTTCATGGCGAAGGCGTGGGTGCGCTCCTGCATGATGGAGCTGCCCTCGCCGTAATCCTCGCCGATGACGATCAGCGCGCCGCCCTTCACGCCGCCGGAGGCGAGGTTGGACAGCGCGTCGCACGCCACGTTGGTGCCGGCGGTGGATTTCCACGTGACAGCGCCGCGGATCGGGTAGTTGACGGAGGCGGCGAGCGTGGCGGCGGCGGCGGCCTCGCTGGCGCTGTGCTCGAAATGCACGCCGAGTTCGCCGAGGATGCCCTGGGCATCGGCCAGCACGTCCATCAAATGGGAGATCGGCGCGCCCTGGTAGCCGGCGACGTAGCCGACGCCGGATTGCAGCAGTGCCTTGGTGACGGCGAGGATGCCCTCGCCCCGAAAGGTCTCACCGGCGCCGAGGCGCAAATCCTGGACCTCGCGCGCGAAGGACCGTTCCGCCACCCGTGTATCTCCTTGCTGCGGCGGCAGTTGAGCCAGCGGGGTGGGGGGGCGTCAACCGTTTCCCCCGGCGGGCGGTTCGCGTGCGGGCGGTTTTCGCGCGGATGGTTCGGGGGTAGAACGCTGCCGATGTTGCGAAAGGGGCATGGGATGGGCGGGCTTGGGCGGCGCGGCCTGCTCGGCGCGCTGGCTGCGGGCAGCCTGCCGGCGGGGGGCGCAGGGGCGCAGGAGCGTGACAGCGTGGCGATCGCCTGGCCGGCGGATGTGCCGGGCTGGGACCCGCAGCGGCTGCTGCTGGCCGATGCGCAGCCGGTGTACCGCATGGTGTTCGACCCGCCGCTGGAGCGCGATGCGCGGCTGGAGCTGGAGCCGGCGCTGGTGACGCGGTGGGAGATGGCGCCGGATGGGCGCAGCCTGGAACTGATGCTGCGCAATGATGTGGCCTTTCATGATGGCTCGCGCCTGACCTCGGCCGATCTGCGCTGGAGTTTCCTGGAGCGATTGCACGCGGTGCCCGGGCTGGATGCGGCGCGGGTGTGGCGGCGGCTGGAGGCGATCGAGACGCCCTCGCGCGATCGGGCGGTGATGCGCTTCGACGGGCCGGCGCCCTGGGCGGTGGCGTGGCTCGGCTTCCTGGGCAGCTTCGTGGTCCCGCGGGGGCGAGGAGCGGGCGATGGCGTCGGTTCCGGGCCGTTCCGGCTGGTGGAGCATCGGCCGGGCGAACGCATCGTGCTGGAGCGCCACGAGGCCTGGTGGGGGCCGAAGCCGGCGCTGCGGCGCGTGGTGCTGGAGATCATGCGCGAGGCCGGCGCGCGGGTGGCGGCGGTGCAGTCTGGCCAGGTGGACATGGCGGTGGGCGTGCCGGCCCGCGAGCTGCCGCGGCTGGGGGCGAGGCCGGAGCTGGAGGCGGAGATGCGGCTGGCGAGCCGGCTGGTGCTGCTGCAGGCGCGCGATGATGGCGGGTTCGCGGATGCCAATGTGCGGCTGGCGGCGCATCACGCAATCGACAAGGAGGCGCTGGTGCGCGCCTTCACGCATGGGGTGGGGCTGAAGCTGGCGCTGCCGGCGCTGCCGGGCTCGGCCGGGTTCGAGGAGCGTTTCACGTTTCCGCATGATCCGAACCAGGCGATCCTGCTGCTGGAGCGGTCCGGCTTTTCCACCGAGGCGCCTGCGCGGGTGCGGCTGGCGGCGACGCGGGGGCAGTTTCCCGGCGATTTCGACATGGCGCGGGCGATCGTGGCGATGTGGCGCGCGGTGGGGATCGAGGCGGAGCTGGAGGTGATCGACGGGATCCGGCACCTGGAACTGGCGCGGGCGGGGCGGCTGCCAGACGCGGTGCTGTGGTCGTTCGATGCCGGGGCGGGGGTGGCGGAGGCGGGGATCGGCGCGCTGCTGGACCCCGGGATGCCGTTCTCCTGCTGGCGCGGCGCGGCGCTGGGGGCCAAGGCGGCGGCGCTGGCGAACGAGGCGGATGCGGAGGAGCGCGGCGCGCAGTGGCGGGCACTGGGGCGAGAGGCGGTGGCGGCGGGGGCCTGCATGCCGCTGCTGCAGGGCGTGCAGACGGTGGTGCGGGCCAAGGCGCTGAGCCATCGGCCCTCCGGCACGGGCTGGGTGATGCCGCACACGATGGTCTGGCTGTGATCGCGAGCCTGGGATGGCGGTTGCTGCTGGCCGTGCCGGTGCTGCTGCTGGCCACGCTGCTGCTGTTCGTGGTGCTGCGGGTGCTGCCGGCGGATGTGGCGGCGATGGCGCTGGCACCGGGGGCGACGGAGGCGGAGGTCGCGGCCATGCGGGCGGCGCTGGGGCTCGATTGGCTGCTGCCGGTGCAATACGTGATCTGGCTCGGCCAGATGCTGTCGGGCGAGTGGGGGCTTTCGGCGCAGCTGGGGGTGCCGGTGGCGCGGCTGGTGGGCACGGCATTGCCGGCGACACTGGAATTGGCGGCGCTGGCGCTGGTGCTGTGCGGGGTGCTGGGGGTCTCCGGCGGGTTGCTGCTGTTCGCGCTGCGGCGCCAGGGCGGCCAGCGCGAAGGGCGGGCGGCGCTGGCCGAGACCGGCACGGCGCTGCTGATGGCGGTGCCGGCGCTGCTCTGGGCGTTGCTGCTGGTGCTGGTCTTCGCGCTGGCATGGCCGGTGGCGCCGGTGGGCGGGCGGCTGGCGCCGGGCCTGGCGTGGCCGCCGGGGACCGGGTTCCTGCTGCTGGATGCGCTGCGTGCGGGTGACCTGGCGGTGTTCGGCAGCGCACTGGGCCATCTGGTGCTGCCCGCGGTGGCGCTGGGGCTGGCCTTCGCGCCGCCGGTGATGCGGGTGCTGGGCGTGGCGCTGGCCGAGGCGTATCGCGCGCCGTTCATCGACCAGGCGCGGCTGCGCGGGCTGTCTGGCGCGCAGGTGCTGTTTGGGCAGGCGCTGCCGCTGGCGGCCGTGCCGGCGCTGGCGGCGCTGGGGCGGCAATTCGGCCTGCTGCTGGGCGGGGCGGCGGTGGTGGAGGCAGTGTGCGGCTATCCCGGGCTGGGCCGCCTGCTGGTGGAGGCGGTGCGCGCGGCAGACCTGCCGGTGCTGCAGGCGGCCGGGCTGGCCTTCGCCGTTGTGGCAGTGCTGGCGCAGGCGGTGGTGGAGGGGGTGTGCCGCGGCCTCGCCCCGCGGGTGCGGGCATGATGCTGTTGGTGCGGCGCTACTTGTGGCCGCGCTGGGTGCGCTCCGGCCGGGTGTTGCTGGGGTTGCTCTCGGTGCTGGCGGTGCTGGCGATGGCGGTGGTGGCGCCGGTGCTGGCGCCGCATGACCCGCTGGCGCATGACCTGTCGCTGACGCTGCGGCCGGTGGAACTGCGTGGGGTGTATCCGCTGGGCACGGATGGGCTGGGGCGGTGCGTGCTCTCGCGGCTGTTGTTCGGCGCGCGGGCGGCGGTGCTGGTGGCGCTGCCGGCGGCGCTGGGGGCGCTGCTGCTGGGCGGCGGGCTCGGCCTGGCGGCGGGGTGGCTGGGCGGGCGGGTGGCGCGCGCGGTGGGGTGGCTGGCGGCGGCGTGGGGGGCGTTTCCACCCGTGGTGCTGGCGCTGCTGCTGGTGGCGGGCGGGTCCGGCGTGGCGGCGGCCGCGATGCTGTCGGCCTGGCCGCTGTTCTGCCGGGTGCTGCGCGCCGAACTGCACGCGGTCGCCGCGCGCGGCCATGTGGCGGCGGCGCTGATGCTGGGCTTCCCGCGCGAGCGGGTGTTGTGGCGCGAGGTGGTGCCGGCGGTGCTGCCGGCGGCGCTGGCGCTGCTGGCCTGGGTGGCCGCGGGGGCGGTGGCGCTGGAGGCGGTGCTCGCCTTCCTGGATCTGGGCGGCGCGCCAGACCGGCTGTCCTGGGGCCGCATGCTGGCGGATGGGTGGGAGGTGGTGTTCCTGGCGCCGATCAACCTGGTGGCGCCAGGCGTGGCGCTGTTCGCGGTGATGGCCGGCCTGGCTCTGCTGGGCGACGGGCTGCGCGGCACGATGGGGCTGGCGCTGCCCGAAGCCAGGCTGGCTGATGGCGCGCTGGCGGGAGACGGGCCATGAGCGTGCTCGCCGCGCGCGGCCTGACGGTGGAGGCGCGCCGGCGGGGCGTGGCCGTGCCGGTGCTGCGCGGCATCAACTTCGCGGTGGAACCCGGGCAGGTGCTGGGGCTGGTGGGCGAGGCGGGCGCCGGGGCTGCGATGGTGGGGCGGGCGGTGGCGCAGATGCTGCCGCCGGGGACGGCAATGACGCATGGCTCGCTTTCGTTCCAGGGCGCGGAATTGCCCGGAATGCCGGCGGCGGAGCGGCGCGGGCTGTTGGGGCGCGACATCGCCTTCCTGACACCAGAGGCGCGGGCGGCGCTGCATCCCGCGCGCACGGTGGGGGCGCAGCTGCAAGCGCATCTGCAGCGGCTCGGCGTGGCGCGGCGGGAGCTGCGCGCGCACGCCGTGGCGGCGCTGGCCGGGGTGGGCGTGGCGGAGGCGGTGCTGGGCCACCTGCCGCACCGGCTTTCGCAGGAGCAGTGCAGCCTGGTGCTGGTGGCGATGGCCTTTGCCGGCACGCCGAAGCTGGTGGTGGCGGAGGAGCCGACGGCAGCGCTGGATGCCGCCGCGCAGGGCCGCGTGCTGGCGGCGATCCAGGCGCTGCGGCGGGCCCAGGGTGCGGCGATGCTGCTGATCACCCGGGACCTGCTGCTGGCCGGCGCGATCTGCGACGAGCTGGCGGTGATGACGGGCGGGGACATCGTGGAGATCGGCCCGGCGGCCTCCGTGCTGCGGGCGCCGCGCCATCCCTACACCCGTAGCCTGCTGCTGGCCTACCCGCCGATGCGCGGCGCCCGGCCCGATCTGTACCTGCTGCCGGAGCCTGCTGTCGGCGAACGTGCCCTGGCGCGGGTGGCCGGCTGCCGCTTCGCGCCGCGCTGCCCGGTGCGGGCGGAATACTGCCTGCGTACCGAGCCGCCGCTGGAAGGCGACGCGCATCGCAGTGCCTGCATCCGGACGGGCCTGGTGCCGGCGATCGTCTCGCCGGGCGAGGTGCCGCCGCCGCCCTGGCGCCCGGTGGGCGAGGTGCCGGTGCTGGCGCTGGAGGGTGTGGGCAAGGCGGTGACAACAGGCCCGGCCTGGCGACGGGAGACGGTGGCGGCGGTGCATGACATCTCGCTGCGCATCACCCCCGGGGAGTTCGTGGCGGTGGTGGGGGAGGAAGGCTGCGGTGCCTCCCTGTTGGCGCGGCTGGCGGCGGGGCTGGAGCGGCCGGCGTCCGGGCGGATGATGCTGGCCGGGGTGGATGTGACGGCGGATGGCGCCGATGCGCGCCAGCAGCACGCGGCCACGGTGCAGATGGTGTTCGACGAGGCGAAGGCGGCGCTGACCCCGTGGCGCCGCGTCTCGGATATCGTGACGGAGGCGCTGGCGGTGCGCCAGTCGCGGTCCCGGGTGCGGGAGACGCGGGCGCGCCAGCTTCTGGCGGAGATGGGCATGGCGCTGGCGCTGGGCGTGCGCCTGCCGGGGCAGCTGGGCGAGGCGCAGCGCCGGCGGGTGGCGCTGGCCCGCGCCCTGTGCGGCGAGCCGAAGCTGCTGGTGGCGGACGGGTTGTTCGACGGGCTCGATGCACCGGCGCAGGCCGACCTGCTGGGCCTGCTGCTGCGCCTGCGCCACCGGCTGGATTTCGCCCTGCTGCTGGTATGCCGCGACCTGGCCGTGGCGCGGCACCTGTGCGAGCGCGTGCTGGTGATGCACCAGGGCGCCATCGTGGAGGACGGGCTGGCCGACACGGTGTTCGGCTGGCCGCGCCACGAAGCCACGAAGGCGCTGCTGGCGGGGTCTCCCCGGTAGCTTCTACTTCAGCTCGAAGCCCAGATTGGCCAGCGCTTCCTTCATGCGGTGGCGGCCGGAGAGCGAGGCCGGCGTCTTCACGCGCTGGATCACGCGCTGGGTCCAGCGTTCATCCGGCATGCGCTGCTCGGTCTGGAAGGCGGACATGCGGCTGTCATAGGCGGCGATCGTCGCCGGATCCAACGTGGGGTTGTACTGCTCGCGGTGCACCACCACGCCCTGCGGCAGGCGCGGCTTGATGCCGCTGGCGCCCTTGGGGTCCGGCACGCCGATCGACAGGCCGAAGGCGGGGAACACCAGCTTGGGCAGGCCCAGCTCGGCGGCGACCTTCTCCGGCTGGTTGCGCAGCGCGCCGATATAGACGGAGCCGAGGCCAAGCGATTCCAGCGCCACCACGGCGTTCTGCGCGGCCAGCGCGGCATCGATCAGCGCCACCATGAAGAGTTCGAGGTACTGCAGGCCCTCCACCGGGTCCTGGTTCTGGCGCGAGATCGTGTCCAGCCGGGCGAGGTCGGCGAGCCACACCAGGAAGGTGGGCGATTGCTCGATATGCTTCTGGCCGCCGGCCAGCGCCGCGAGGCGGGATTTGCGGCCCGGGTCCTCCACCACCATCAGGCTCCAGAGCTGCAGGTTGGAGGAGGTGGCGGCGGCCGAGGCGGCAGCGATGATCGCCTCCAGCTTCGCCTGCGGGATCGCATCCGGCAGGAAGGCGCGGCAGGAGCTGTGGCGCAGGATCGTCTCCAGCACCGGGTTGATCTCCAGCCCGGCGGCAATGGCGGGGTCGCGGTAGCGGGCGTGGATCAGGTCGGCTTGCGTGTCGGTCACGTGGGGCTCCGGGAGTCGCGGGGCCGGGATGATGGCGGGGATGGCGGGCCCGGTCGAGGGCAGCATCACGCGCATGGGACGGGCGGCAGTGCGGCGAGTGCTGGCGCGGGCGGTGCGGAGTGGCTATCTGCTGGCGAACGCCTGCAACGAAACGCCCGGGGACGAATGCACCGCGCCCGACGCCTGCTTCTTGCCGCCCTGATGCTGCTGGCCGGCGCCGTGCCCGCCGCGGCGGAGCCGTTGCGGCTGCTGGTGGACACCGCCTACCAGCCGCACCACGTGCCGATCCTGACAGCGGTGCTGCGCGGCCATTTCCAGCGCGAGGGGATCGAGCTGCTGATCGAGCCCGGGCTGGGCCCCAACATGGTGTCGGTGCTGGTGGGGCAGCGCGGCTTCGATATCGGCCACGTGACCGCACCGGCGGCGGCGGCGGCAATCGCCAGCGGCACGCCGCTGCGCATGGTGGCCATCTACCAGCCGCGCACCACGCTGGCGCTGGTGGGCGTGCAGGGCCGGGTGCGGCTGACCACGCCGCGCGCGGTGGAAGGGTTGCGGCTGGGGATCTCCCCCGGCTCGATCGACACCACGGCGCTGTCGCTGTTCCGCCGCGCCCATGGCATCGGCATCAGCGCCATGACGGTGGTGCCCACGGATCGCGCCGGCAAGCTGCCAGACCTGGTGGGCGGCAAGCTGGACGTGGTGATCGGCGACGGGCTGTTGCTGCGCGCGGCCCTGCGCGAGCAGGGGCTGGAGGCGGAGGTGCTGGAGCTGGCCGATCTCGGCGTGCCGCTGATGGGCTTCGGCTTCGTGGTGAACCAGACGGTGCTGGCGGCCAACCCCGCGCTGGTGAAGCGGGCGCTGTCGGCGGTGCGGGCGGGGTTCGTGGATGCCGCGGCAGACCCGGCCGGGGCCTGCGAGGCGGCGCGGCCGCATTTCAGGATGACAGCAACGCAGGAGGGCTGCGTGGCCGCGCTGGGCGCCTTCCTGGCCACCGTGATGCCGCCCGGCGCGCCGGGCTGGGGGCAGCAACCCGTGGAGGGGTGGCAGGCGATGATCGAGGCGATGCGCGCCGCGGGCGACCTGCAGGGCACACGCCCGACCTCCTTCTATTTCACCAATACCGTACTGCCGTGAGGGAGATGACGATGGGGGCGATGCCGCAGGGAACGTACCGCTATCCGAACATGGAGCGTGTGCTCTACGGCCAGGATTTCGCCGCCGCGCTGGCGGAGGAACGGGCGCGGCTGGGGGCGGAGCGGGTGTTCCTGATCGCCGGCGGCACGCTTTCGCGTGAGACGGATTTCGTGGCCCGCGCCCAGGCGGCGTTGGGCCGCCACTTCGCCGGCACCTGGACGCGGATCGGCGCGCATACCCCGCGCATCGACGTGGTGGCGGCGGCGAATGCGGCGCGCGCGGCGGGGGCGGACCTGCTGGTGACGCTGGGCGGCGGCTCCGTCACGGATGCGGCCAAGATGATCGGCATGTGCCTGGCCAACGGCATCGAGGACGCGCGCGCGCTGGACGGGCTACGCGCGGTCACGGGGCCCGATGGGGTAACGCGGCGGCCGAAAACGCTGGCGGGCATCCGCACCGTTTCCATCCCCACCACGCTCTCGGCCGGGGAGTTCACCAGCTTCGCCGGCTGCACCGACACGGCACCCGCGGATGGCGGGCCACCGCGCAAGGAAAGCTATGCCTCCTCCAGCATGATCCCCACCTCGGTGATCCTGGACCCCGCGGTGACGGTGGCGACGCCGGAATGGCTGTGGCTGTCCACCGGCATCCGCGCGGTGGACCATGCGGTGGAGGATCTGTGCTCCAGCAATTCCCAGCCGATGAGCGACGGCGCCTCCCTGCACGCGCTGCGGCTGCTGGGGCAGGGCTTGCGGGCGTGCAAGGCCGATCCCGCCGACCTCGCCGCACGGCTGGATTGCCAGCTCGGCGCGTGGCTTTCGATGGTCGGCTCCCAGAACGGGGTGACCAAGGGGGCGAGCCACGGGATCGGGCATGTGCTCGGCGGCACGGCGGGCGTGGCGCATGGCTATACCTCCTGCGTGATGCTGCCGCATGTGCTGCGGTTCAACCTGCCGGTGAACGCGGTGCGCCAGGGCTGGGTGGCGGACGCGTTGGGAATGCCGGGCGGCCAGGCGGCCGATGCGGTGGCGGCCCTGGTGGGCGCACTCGGCCTGCCGCAGACGCTGCGCGACGTCGGCGTGCGGGCAGACCAGCTGGACGTGATCGCCGAGGGCTCCATGCACGACCGGATGGTGCACACCAACCCGCGCAAGATCGACGGGCCGGCGGTGGTGCGGCAGCTGCTGGATGCGGCCTGGTAGCCGGCTGAGGTTGCCCGCGGAGGTTGTCAGGTGAAGCGGGCTGCGGCACATCCCTGGGCATGAGCCACGATCCCGAGATCCAGCCCGGCACGCTTCACCTGATCGGGCAATACGATTCCCCCTTCGTGCGCCGGGTGGGCATCGCGCTGACCCATGCCGGCATTGGCTTCCGCCACCTGCCATGGTCCAGCTTCGGCGATGCGAGGCGGCTGCGGTCGGTGAACCCGCTGACGCGGGTGCCGACCATGGTGCTGGAGGATGGCGGCGTGCTGGTGGACAGCCACGCGATGCTGGATCACATCGACCGGCGCGCCACCGTGGCCATGCGCCCGGCCGGCGGGGCGGAGCGCGACGCGGCGCTGCGCATCGAGGGGCTGGCAACCGGCCTGGCGGACAAGGCAGTGGCGCTGTTCTACGAGATGCGCCTGCACGAGACGGTTTCCCCGCAATGGGTGGCGCGCTGCCGCGAGCAGATCGCCGCCACCGCGCTGGCGCTGGAGGCGGAAGCGGTGAGCCGGCCAGACGGGTTCTGGTTCGGCACGCTCTCCCACGCCGATATCGCCCTGGCCTGCGCCTGGCGCTTCGTGCGGGAGGCGCATCCGGGGCTGCTGGCCGAACAGCGGCTGCTGACACTGGTGGCGCAGTGCGCCGCGCTGGAGCGCCAGGAGGTGTTCCGCGCCGTGGTCCAGCCCTTCATCCCCCCTGCCTGAGGCCCGCCATGCTGATTCAACCCATCCTGGTTCCCTTCGCCAACGACGTGGCGCGCTGGGGGGCGGCCAAGGGCCCGGCCGCCATGATGCAGGCCGGGCTGGCCGCGGCACTGGAAGCGGCGGGGCATATGGTCGCCGTGCCGCTGGAAGCGTCGCTGGCCCGTGAGGCGCGGACGCGGGACCCGGTGACCAATCTCGGCATCATCGCCGGCTGGGTCTCGGGCCAGGTGGCGGCGGCGATCGCGGCCGGGGCGATGCCGCTGGTGCTGCAGGGCAATTGCACGCAATGCGTGGGCCCGGCGGGCGGGGTGGCGCGGGCCTGCGGATCGGCCGGCGTCGCCTGGTTCGATGCCCATGGCGACATCCACACGCTGCGCACCACCTCCACCGGGCTGTTGGGCGGCATGCCCTTCGCCGTGGCGCTGGGCTGGGAATTCGATGACTGGCGCGAGGCCGCCGGGCTGGTGCCGGCGGTGCGGCCAGAGGCAGCGGCGGTGATCGGGGCCTCGGACCTCGATCCCGAGGAAGAGGCGGCGCTGATGGCCCACCCCTTTGCGCGGCTGGATGCGGATGCGATGGGGGCGGATGCCGGCGCGCGCACCACTTCCCTGCTGGCGCCGCGCGCCGGGGCGGCGGGGGGATGGTACATGCACATCGACCTGGACGTGGCCGGGCCGGAGGCGGTGCCGGGGCAGCTGACCAATGCGCCGCACTGGCCTTCACCGCAGGCACTGGCCGATTCGGTGGCGGCGGCGGCGCGGGCGGTGCCGCTGAAGTGCCTGGGGATCGCGGCCTATGACCCCGCCGGCGATCCGGAGCGTCGTGGCGCGCGTCTGGCGGTGGAACTCGCCGTGGGCGCGCTGCGCCACCTCGCCTAGAGCGTGATCGTCGCAGGCGGAATCGCCGGAGACGTGAATCACGCGATCAAGCAAAAAGCTAGACCATGATCCGCGCTTCTGTCAGCGCGTATCATGGTCTAGGCGGGGTTCAGCCCTCGGGGTTGAGGACGGTCATCCAGCGTTCGACATGCTCGGCGCAGCCCGGGTTCGGCGCGCGGCCTTCGGCGGCACCGCGCTGGATATAGTGGTCCTCCGCCGAAGCGATCTGGCCGGCGGCGATGGCGCGGCCAACATCGGGGTAGGTGGCGAGGTAGTAGGCCGAATCGACCACCGGCGCGGCACCCAGGCGGCCTTCCAGAAAGCCGGCTTCCACGAAATGGCGATGCAGGTCGCCGATCTCGCCGCGGTTATGGGCGGTGGCAACGTCGTCGTAGGTGGTGAGGTAGAAGGAGTCGTCGAAAGGCTGGGCGGCGACGATCTGGCGCAGGACATGGATCAGAAGGCGGGGGTCCACGGCGATCTTGCTGCGCCCGTCCAGCCTGTCGCGCGAGATGTGCAATGCCTGCATGAGCAGGTCGACATGCGGAATATAGGTTCCAGGCGTCACATCCGGCTCCGTACGGAAAGGCACGCTTCCCGACAACGTGTTGCGCCACATATGCGTTGTGACGTTAGGGTATCATAATTCCCAAATGTTAAAATCTGTTGCCCTGGACTGCAAGATACAAACCGTGACAATAACGAATGGCAACGTTATCGGGCGCGGAGCGGTCAGGCCGCAGGGAAAAGGTAGGGCGCCAGGATCGATTTTGCCTCGGCCAGGATGCGCGCGCGCAGCGCGGGTTCCGTCTGGGCGAAGGCGTGCGCGATCAGCCTGTCGCCAAGCTCGGCGGCGATGCGCAGGCGGAAGGGGAAGTCCGCGCCCGGCTCCAGCCCGTAGAGCGTAACGAGCGACTCCCGCAGCAATTCGGCCAGCGCGCCCTCCCCGGCCTCACGCTCGAACAGGGCGGGGCTGATGGCCCGGGCGGGCAGGGCGGGGGTGCCATAGGCCAGGGTGCGGAAATCCGGGTGGGCCCCGAGGTAGGCGGCGAAGGCATCAAGCACGGCGCCGAGGAAGGCCGCCGGCGTCTCCGGCAAATCGGCCAGCAGCAGCCCGGCCAGCTCGTCCTGGAAGGCCTCTAGATGGGCCAGCGCGACCGCGTCGATGATCGCCTGCTTGTCCGCGAAGAAGCGATACAACGCGCCGACGGACAGCGCCGCCTCGGTGGCGATCTGCGCGGTGGTCAGCGCCTGCGCCGCGGTGCCGCCGGCCAGCAGCCGCGCGGCGGCGGCCCGGATGCGGCCGACCGTCTCCTGGCTGCGTTCCTGCACGGGATCGCGCCGCGGGGCGGTGGAGGTTCGGCCAGTGGAGGTCTGGCCAGTGGAGGTTGGAGCGGTGGCAGTCGTTGACAGGCCCATGGTGCGACCTTAAAGGGAAAACGTGAACGCGACGTCGTGTTCGTATTTCTTCTGGCACCGGGACCGGCACCATGGCAATCCCCCTGCACCAAGCGCTCCGCGTGGGCGCCTACGTGGTCAAGCAGCATTTGCTGGGGCGCAAGCGCTACCCGCTGGTGCTGATGCTGGAGCCGCTGTTCCGCTGCAACCTGGCCTGCGCCGGCTGCGGCAAGATCGACTACCCGGCCGAGATCCTGAACCAGCGCCTGTCCGTGGCCGAGTGCCTGGAGGCGGTGGACGAATGCGGCGCGCCCGTGGTGGTGATCGCCGGCGGCGAGCCGCTGCTGCACAAGGAGCTGGACCAGGTGGTGCAGGGCGTGATTGCCCGCAAGAAATACGTGATCGTCTGCACCAACGCCCTGCTGCTCGAAAAGAAGATGGAGCAGTTCAAGCCCGACCCCTACTTCACCTGGTCCGTCCACCTCGACGGCAACCGCGACGACCACGACAAGTCCGTCTGCCAGGAAGGCGTGTACGACCGCTGCGTTTCCGCCATCGCCAAGGCCAAGGCCGCCGGCTTCCGCGTGATCATCAACGCCACCCTGTTCAACAACGCCGACCCCGAGCGCATGGCCCGCTTCTTCGACGACGTGACGGAGATGGGGATCGACGGCATCTCGGTCTCGCCCGGCTATGCCTATGAGCGCGCGCCAGACCAGCAGCACTTCCTGAACCGCAAGGCCACCAAGGACCTGTTCCGCGGCATCTTCTCCCGCGCGCTGCCGCAGAAGAAGAAGTGGCAGTTCAACCAGAGCTCCATGTTCCTGGATTTCCTGGCGGGCAACCAGACCTTCCACTGCACGCCCTGGGGCAACCCCACGCGCACCTATTTCGGCTGGCAGCGGCCCTGCTACCTGCTCGGCGAAGGCTACGCCAAGACGTTCAAGGAGCTGATGGAAACCACGGATTGGGACAAGTACGGCACCGGCAACTACGAGAAATGCGCCGACTGCATGGTCCATTCCGGCTACGAGGCCACCGCGGTCGCCCATTCCATCAAGAACCCGCTGAAGGCGGCGATGGTGGAACTGCGCGGCATCCGCACCACCGGCCCGATGGCGCCCGATATCGACCTGTCGAACCAGCGCCCGGCGGAGTTCGTCTTCTCCCGCCACGTGCAGCAGGCGATGGAGAAGCTGAAGCACGAGAAGAAGAAGCCGGAGCCGGTGGAACCGGCGGAGTAATCCGCCGCCCCTACACCATCTGCGACAGGATCATCAGAATCCCCAGCACCGCGGAGGCCCAGGCGGCGGTGCGGGCCCAGGGCACGCCGGCCACATACAGCACGGCATAGGCAACCCGGCCCCACAGAAACAGCTGCGCCCCCAGCACCGTCATGGCGTTGCTGATGCCGGCGGCATGGGCGGTGAGCACCAGGGCCGCGAACAGCACCAGGCTTTCCAGCATGTTGCGATGGGCCCGGCCCGCGCGGCCGGCCCAGCCCAGGATATCCGGAATATTCTCCCGGTTGCCGGCCAGCACCGGCAGGCCGACCTGCAACATGGCGCCAACCACTGCGATCACAACCTGGATCATCGCCAGGACCACGGCGCCCACAAGCATGGCGAGTTCGGTCTTCATCGCCGCCTCCTCCGGTTGCCCCGGCACTGCGGCCGGCCGAGGATCTCGTATCACCCTCGGAGATTCGCCGCGATTCGTGCAACGTTTTGTTGCCGGCGTCACGAAACAACGGGCTCAGCGCGGTGGCGCCTCCTGCGCCGGCACGACGCTTTCATACACCAGCACCTCCTCCCCATCGCGCTCGTAGCTTTCGCACAGCACCATGCCGATGCCGCCCAGCACCTGGCGGGAGCCGATGTTGCTGGCGCGCGCAACGGCAATCACCCGCTCCAACCCCGCCCGCTCATGGGCAAACCGCAGCGCGGCCCCCGCCGCCTCACTGGCATAGCCGCGGCCCTGCGCCGCCGCATGCAAGGCAAACCGCAACGCCAGGCCCCGTCCATCGGGTCGGCCATGCATCCCCACCAGCCCCAAAAACCGCTCATCCTCCGCGGCCCGCACCGCCCACATGCCCACGCCGCGCTGGCCCCAGAAGGAAATGTCCTCCGCCAACTCCCGCGCCGTCTGCTCCGGCGTGCGAACCCCGCCCAGCATGATGGCAAACACCCGCGGATCACCCTTCAGGCGAACCAACTCCGGCAGATCAACATACCCCACCGGCCGCAGCCAAAGCCGCCCCGTGCGCAGAGCCCGGATGTCGATCATGGCGCGGGAAGGAAGGGAAGGAAGGCGAGGGGCTCTGCCCCTCGACCCCGCTGGGGCCGACGGCCCCAGACCCCGATACCTTTTCCGCCTTCGGCGGGGAGGGGCCGCACGGGTCTCTCAACCGCCTCGACGGCCCCTCCCCGCCGAAGGCGGAACAAATAATGCCGGGTCCAGGGGCCGCTGGCTCCTGATGGGGGTCCAGGGGGCAAAGCCCCTTGGCCTTCCCCTCCGTCCCCCCGTGCCACGTTCGGTATCCTAGCGTTGCAGCGGGCGGTACTTGATGCGGTGGGGCTCGGTGGCATCGGCGCCAAGGCGGCGTCGCTTGTCCGCTTCGTAGTCCTGGAAGTTGCCTTCGAACCATTCCACGTGGCTGTCGCCTTCGAAGGCGAGGATATGCGTGGCCAGGCGATCCAGGAACCAGCGATCATGGCTGATCACCACCACGCAGCCGGCGAATTCCGTCAGCGCCTCTTCCAGCGCGCGCAGCGTATCCACGTCCAGGTCGTTGGTCGGCTCGTCGAGCAGGATCACATTGCTTTCCTGCTTCAGCATCTTGGCCAGATGCACGCGGTTGCGCTCGCCGCCAGAGAGGATGCCGACCTTCTTCTGCTGGTCGCTGCCCTTGAAGTTGAAGGCGCCGACATAGGCGCGCGAGGGCACGGCGCGCTTGCCGATATACAGAACGTCGGTGCCGCCGCTGATCTCTTCCCACACGGATTTGGTGGCATCCAGGCTGTCGCGGCTCTGGTCCACGTAGCCCAGCTTCACCGTCTCGCCCACGCGGAGCGAGCCGCTGTCGGGCGTTTCCTGGCCGGTGATCATGCGGAACAGCGTGGTCTTGCCGGCGCCGTTCGGCCCGATCACGCCCACGATCCCGCCGGGCGGCAGCTTGAAGTTCAGGTCGTCGATCAGCAGCCGGTTGCCATAGGCCTTGCGCAGGTCCTCCGCCTCGATCACCACGCCGCCCAGGCGCGGGCCGGGCGGAATGACGATTTCCGCCACGCCAGAGACCATCTCCTGGCTCTTCTGCAGCATCTCCTCGTATTTCTGGATGCGCGCCTTGCTCTTGGTCTGGCGGGCACGCGCCGAGGAGCCGATCCACTCCTGCTCGGCGGCCAGCGCCCGCTGGCGGGAGCTTTCCTCCTTCTCCTCCTGCTGCAGGCGCTTGCGCTTCTGGTCCAGCCAGGAGGAGTAGTTGCCCTCAAACGGGTAGCCGCGGCCGCGCTCGATCTCCAGGATCCAGTTGGTGACGTTCTCCAGGAAGTAGCGATCGTGGGTGATCACCAGCACGGTCCCAGCGAAATCACGCAGGGTCTTTTCCAGCCAGGCGACGCTTTCGGCGTCCAGGTGGTTGGTCGGCTCGTCGAGCAGCAGCAGGTCGGGTTTTTCCAGCAGCAGGCGGCACAGCGCCACGCGCCGGCGCTCACCGCCCGAGAGATTGACCACGGGGCTGTCCGGCGGCGGGCAGCGCAGCGCGTCGAGCGCGATCTCGATGCGGCGCTCCAGCTCCCAGCCATCCTCGGCGTCGATCTTTTCCTGCAGGTCGCCCTGCTCGGCGAGCAGCTCGTTCATCCGGTCGTCGTCCATCGGCTCGGCGAACAGGTTCGAGATCTCGTTGAACCGGTCGATGGCCGCGCGCAGCGGGCCGAAGGCCATCTGCACGTTCTCGGTCACGGTCTTGGTGTCGTCCAGCTTCGGCTCCTGCTCCAGGTAGCCGATGCGCACGCCCTCCGCGGCCCAGGCCTCGCCGCCGTAATCGGTCTCGATCCCGGCCATGATCTTGAGCAGGGTAGACTTGCCGGCGCCGTTCACGCCCAGCACGCCGATCTTAACGCCCGGCAGGAACGAGAGCGTGATGCCCTTGAACACCTCGCGCCCGCCCGGGAAGGCCTTGGTGAGGTCTTTCATCACATAGACGTACTGGTAGGCGGCCATCTTCGGCTCCTTGCGCGGCAGGGAGAGGCGGGGCAGGTGTTCTAGGGGCGCGGCGGCGGCGGCGCAATCGCGCGGACAAGATATGGTGCGCCAGGCAGGACTTGAACCCGCGGCCAAGCCGTTATGAGCGGCCCGCTCTAACCAACTGAGCTACTGGCGCCCCACGGGGCAGGATTCCGCATGCCGCGGGGCTTGGCAACCGTATCCTTGCGCGGCGTCAGGTTGCCTGCCTCTGTCTTCTCTGTCATATGCCGCGGCCGTATTGCCGAACAGCTCCGACTTGTCCGGGGGCCGGCCGGGCGTGTCCAGACGCCCGTTGAACGCAAGGGGGATTCACCGACATGGCCTTGGCCACAATCATCGTCATCGCCTGCGGGGTGCTTGCCCTGCTCTACGGGCTGGTGGCATCGCGGCAGGTGCTGGCGGCAGACGCCGGCAACGCGCGCATGCAGGAAATCGGCAACGCCATTCAGGAAGGTGCGCGCGCCTACCTGAACCGCCAGTACATCACCATCGGCGGCGTGGGCGTGGTGATCCTCGTCCTGCTCGCCGCGACCCTGGGCATGACGGTGGCGATCGGCTTCGCCATCGGCGCCATCCTCTCGGGCGTGGCCGGCTATATCGGCATGAACGTCTCCGTCCGCGCCAATGTCCGCACCGCCCAGGCCTCGCGCCAGGGCCTCGCGGCTGGCCTGGACATCGCCTTCAAGGCCGGTGCCATCACCGGCATGCTGGTGGTGGGCCTCGGCCTGCTCGGCGTGGCGATCTTCTACTTCGTGCTGCGCAGCGGCATGGCGCCGGATGCGGATATGCGCCCGGTGCTGGAAGCGCTCGTCGCGCTGTCCTTCGGCGCCTCGCTGATCTCCATCTTCGCGCGCCTCGGCGGCGGCATCTTCACCAAGGGCGCCGACGTGGGCGCGGACCTGGTGGGCAAGGTCGAGGCCGGAATTCCCGAGGATGACCCCCGCAACCCCGCCACCATCGCCGACAACGTGGGCGACAACGTGGGCGACTGCGCCGGCATGGCCGCCGACCTGTTCGAGACCTATGCGGTCACGATCGTCGCCACCATGCTGCTCGGCTCGATCTTCTTCGTGCGCGGCGCCGATGCCGACGCCATGATGCTGCTGCCGCTGCTGATCGGCGCCGTGTGCATCATCGCCTCGGTCGTGGGCACCTACTTCGTGAAGCTCGGCAGCTCCAACAACATCATGGGCGCGCTGTACAAGGGCCTCGCGGTCACCGGCATCATCTCCGCGATCCTGATCGCGGTCACGATCGGGGCCACCACGGGCTTCAGCGGCTCGCTGAAGATGACCACGGGCATGACCATCACCGGCATGAGCCTGTTCATCTGCGCGCTGGTCGGCCTCGCCGTCACCGGCCTGCTGGTGTGGATCACCGAGTACTACACCTCCACCGAATACCGCCCGGTGCGCAGCATCGCGAATTCGTCCACCACGGGCCACGGCACCAACGTGATCCAGGGCCTGGCGATCTCGATGGAATCCACCGCGCTGCCCGTGGTCGTGATCTCCATCGGCATCATCGTCTCCTACCTCACCGCCGGCCTGTTCGGCATTGCGGTGGCGGCCACCACGATGCTGGCGCTGGCCGGCATGGTCGTGGCGCTCGATGCCTACGGCCCCGTCACCGACAACGCCGGCGGCATCGCCGAGATGAGCGAGCTGCCGCCCGACGTCCGCAAGGTGACCGATGCGCTCGACGCCGTTGGCAACACCACCAAGGCGGTGACCAAGGGCTACGCCATCGGCTCCGCGGGCCTGGCCTCGCTGGTGCTGTTCGCCGCCTACACCGAGGACCTGAAGCACTACTTCCCGAACGTGCAGGTGGACTTCACCCTCCAGTCCCCTTGGGTGGTGATCGGCCTGTTCATCGGTGGCCTGCTGCCGTACCTGTTCGGTGCGATGGGCATGACCGCCGTGGGCCGCGCCGCCGGTGCGGTGGTGGTGGAAGTTCGCCGCCAGTTCAAGGAAATGCCGGGCATCATGAAGGGCACCCAGAAGCCGGAATACGGCCGCGCGGTGGACATGCTGACCAAGGCCGCGATCAAGGAGATGATCCTGCCGTCGCTGCTGCCGGTCGCCGCCCCGATCGTGCTGTATTTCGTGGTGAAGGCCGTCGGCGGCCAGGGCGCTGCCTTCAGCGCCGTGGGCGCCATGCTGCTGGGCACCATCGTGACCGGCCTGTTCGTCGCCATCTCGATGACCTCGGGCGGCGGCGCCTGGGACAACGCCAAGAAGTACATCGAGGAAGGCAACCACGGCGGCAAGGGCTCCGACGCGCACAAGGCGGCGGTGACCGGCGATACCGTGGGTGACCCGTACAAGGACACCGCGGGCCCCGCGGTGAACCCGATGATCAAGATCACCAACATCGTGGCCCTGCTGCTGCTGGCGATCCTGGCTCACATGGCGAAGTGATCCGCACCGGGGCGCGCCTGGCGCGCCCCGGCTTCGGCGCATACGAAAACGGCCCCGGAGCGATGCTCCGGGGCCGTTTTTGCGTCAGCGAGGCGACGGTATCAGTGGTGAGGCACGAGGAAGAACGCCATCAGCGCCAGGGTGACCACCGAAAGCACCACGGAAAGCGTGGTGGCTGAGCAGAAGCCGGCGAACATGCGCTGGCGATCGGCCGTGAAGGCCTCCTCGGTGACCGGGGCTGGGGAGTTCGACGGGGCGTGGGCCATGGACGCTCTCGATCTGATTCGGTTGGGACGTTGATTGCTATCTAGAACACCCGGGCCGCGTTGGAAACCGGGGCTATTCGCCGGGGTTGCGCAAGGCCGCACCTTCCGGCGCCTCGCCACCGCTGCCGGCGATGAAGCGGCGCAGCGCTGCGGGATACAACAGGTGCTCCTGCGCCAGCACGCGCGCCGCCAGCATGTCCTCCGTGTCCCCTGCCAGCACCGGCACGGCGGCCTGGGCCAGGATCGGGCCTTCGTCCATCCCCTCGGTCACCACATGCACGGTGCAGCCATGCAGCTTCACCCCGGCGGCCAGCGCGCGGGCATGGGTGTCCACACCGGGGAAGGAGGGCAGGAGGCTCGGATGGATGTTCAGCATCCGGCCGGCCCAGCGCTGCACGAAGTACGGCGTGAACAGCCGCATGTAGCCGGCCAGGCACACCAGCTCCACGCCGGCCGCCTCCAGCCGGGCCGAAAGCGCGGCCTCATGGGCGGCACGGTCGCGGCCAAACGGCTTGTGCGGCACCGCGGCGGTGGCAATCCCGGCGGCGGCGGCCACCGCCAGCCCCCCGGCCTCGTCCTTGTTGGCTGCCACCAGCACGATCTCGGCCGGGAAATCCGGATCCGCGGCGGCACGCAGCAGCGCGGCCATGTTGGAGCCGCGGCCGCTGATCAGGATACCGACCTTCTTCCTCACCGCGCTGGCCTCAGCCCGGCCAGCCCGCGGGCAGGTCGATGCGAATGCCGGCCTCGTCCGCGGGCCCGGCTTCGATGCGGCCGATAACGGACACCGTCTCGCCTTCCGCTTCCAGGATCGCGCGCGCCCGCTCGGGCTCGGCGGTCACCACCGCCATGCCGATGCCGCAGTTGAACACGCGCAGCATCTCCTGCGCCTCCACGCCTCCGGTCCGGGCCAGCCAGCGGAACACCGCGGGCAGCTCCCACGCGCCGGCATCGATCACCGCCTGGGTCCCGGCCGGCAGCACGCGCGGCAGGTTGCCCGGCAGCCCGCCGCCGGTGATGTGCGCGGCGGCCTTCAGCAGCCCGGCGCGATGCAGCGCCAGCAAGGACTTCACGTAGATCCGCGTCGGCGCCAGCAGCGCATCGCCCAGCGTGCCCGATCCAAACGGCGCCGGCGCCGCCCAGCCGGCATTGCCCGCCTCCACGATGCGCCGCACCAGCGAGAACCCGTTGGAATGCACCCCGCTGCTCGCCAGCCCCAGGATCGCATCGCCAGGGCCGACATGCTTCGGCAGCAGATTGCCACGCTCCGCCGCCCCCACCGAGAACCCGGCGAGGTCGTAGTCGCCCTTCTGATACATGCCCGGCATCTCGGCCGTCTCGCCGCCCACCAGCGCGCAACCAGCCTGGCGGCAACCCTCGGCGATGCCCGCCACCACGCGCGCGGCCTGCTCCACCTCCAGCCGCCCGGTGGCGAAGTAGTCCAGGAAGAACAGCGGCTCCGCCCCCTGCACCACCAGATCGTTCACGCACATCGCCACCAGGTCGATGCCCACGTAGTCGTGAATGCCGGTATCGATGGCGATCTTCAGCTTGGTGCCCACCCCGTCGGTGGAGGACACCAGCACGGGGTCGGTGAACCCGGCGGCCTTCAGATCGAACAGCGCGCCGAAGCCGCCGAGCCCGCCCATCACGCCGGTGCGGTTGGTGCTGCGGGCAAGCGGCTTGATGCGCTCCACCAGCGCGTCGCCCGCGTCGATGTCCACGCCGGCCGCGCGGTAGGTCATGCTGGTCATGCGGCTCTCCGGTCCGATGCGGCGGAAACAACCACGGGTGCCCGCCCAGCGCAACCAAGAGGGCGCAACCAACAGGCCGCGATGCTGTGGCTTCCCATCCCCCGGCCCCGCTATACTGGCACCATGCCAGACGGCACCAACCCCCCGCCCGCACTCGGCACGGCCACCTTCACCCTGGCCAATGTCGTAACGATGCTGCGCCTCTGCGCCGTGCCGGTGGCGGTGTGGCTGGTGCTGCGCGGGCAGTTCCTGGCCGCCTTCTGGCTCTTCGCCGCCGCCGGCCTGTCGGATGCGCTGGATGGCTGGCTCGCCCGCCGCAACGGCCCCACCCGCCTCGGCTCCATGATCGACCCGATCGCCGACAAGGCCCTGCTGGTCAGCATGTTCCTGATCCTGGCCGTGGTTCAAGTGATCCCAGACTGGCTGGCGATCCTGGTGATTTTCCGAGACGTGGTGATCGTCGGCGGCGTCCTGCTGCTCTATGTCTTGGGCCAGGCCGTCGCGATCCGCCCGCTGCCGATCTCCAAGCTCAACACCGTGATCCAGATCGTCATGGTCGCCGCAACCCTGCTGGCGGAGGGCCTGCGCCTCGATTGGCCGGTGCTGGATGCGGTGCTGATCACCACCGTGGCCGCCAGCACGCTCATCTCGCTCGGCGCCTATGTCCGCCAGCTGGCCCGCGGCCGATGACCCTCGTGCCACCCCCCTACGGCCCGGTGGCCGCCGCCACGCGCACCCAGCGCATCACCCTGCTGGTGGGGCTGCTGGTGGTGGCCTGGCTGGCGCTGCAGCTCTTCGCCTCCATCCTGCTGCCCTTCGTGGTGGCGGCGGGCATCGCCTATTTCCTCGACCCCCCCACCAGCCGCCTGCAGCGCCTCGGCGTGCCGCGCTGGCTGGCGGCCCTGCTGCTGCTGGCCACCGTGCTGCTGCTGGCCCTGCTCTTCGTGCTCCTCCTCTACCCCCTGATCCTCGCCCAGCTCGCCATCCTGATCACCCGCCTGCCCATCTACGTGAACCTCGCCCGCACCGCGGCAGACGACCTGCTGGCCCAGCTGCAAACCCAGCTCGGCCCGGAATTCGTGGACGAACGCCTGCGCGAGCTGGTCGCCAGCCAGACCGGCGCGGTGCTGGCCTTCCTCGTCACCGCCGTCACCCGGCTGATCGGCGGCGGCTTCGCGCTGTTCAACGTCCTCACCCTGCTGGTCGTCACCCCGGTGGTGGGGTTCTACCTGCTGCGCGACTGGCCAGAGGTGGTGCGCCACGTCGATTCCTGGCTGCCCCGCCGCTATGCCGGCGTGCTGCGCGCCCAGGCGCATGAGGTGGACCGCATCCTCTCCGCCTGGCTGCGCGGCCAGGCGATGTGCTGCCTGGCGCTTGTCATCTACTACGCCGTGGCGCTGTCGGCGGTGGGGCTGGATCTCGGCCTGATCGTCGGCATGGCCTCCGGCCTGCTGTCCTTCATCCCCTATGTCGGCAGCATCACCGGCCTGTTCGTCGCCGTCGGCCTCGCCTCCGCCCAGTTCCCCACCTGGATGGGGGTGGTGATGGTGGTGGGCGTGTTCATCCTCGGCAACATCCTGGAAGGCTACGTCATCTACCCGCGCTTCCTGGGCGACCGGGTGGAACTGCACGCCGTCTGGGTCATCTTCGCGCTCTTTGCCGGCTGGGCCGCCTTCGGCTTCCTCGGCGTGCTCCTGGCCGTCCCGGCCGCGGCCACCATCGGCGTGCTGAGCCGGTTCTGGCTGCGCCGCTACCTGCAAAGCCAGCTCTACCTCGACCCCCCGCAAGACGACGCCACGCCATGAGCGCGGCGTTGGCCCAACTCCCACTCCCCTTCGCCCCCGTCCGCCGCGAATTCGCCGCCCCGGTGATCGAAGCCCCCTCCAACGCCGCCGCCCGCGCCTGGCTGGCCCGCACCGCCGAATGGCCATCGCGCCGCCTCGCCCTCTGGGGCCCCCCGGGCAGCGGCAAAACCCGCCTGCTCGCCGCCTGGGCCGACCGGAACGGCGCGGAACGCCTCCACGGCGCCACCCTGCGCTTCACCCCGCCCGAAACCGCCGTGGCCATCGACAACGCCGACCGCGCCCCCACGCTCGCCCTGCTGCACACCCTCAACGCCGCCCACGAAGCCGGCCACCCCGTGCTGCTGGCCGCCACCACCCCGCCCGCCCGCTGGCCCGTTTCCCTGCCCGATCTCGCCAGCCGCCTGCGCGCCACCACCGCGGTCGCGATCGAGCCACCGGAAGACGACCTCCTGCACGCCCTCCTCCCCCGCCTCCTCGCCGAACGCCAGCTCCGCCCCAGCGAGGCCACGCTCCACTGGCTCCTCGCCCGTCTCCCCCGCACCCACGCCGCCCTGGCCGAGGCGGTGGAACGGCTGGACCGCGCCGCCCAGGCCTTCGCCGTCCCCATCGCCCCCGCCCTGGCCCGCCAGGTGCTGCCAGACCTGCTCGCCGACCTCCCGGATCCGCCCGAGCCCGCCAATGAAGAGTCGCCGTCGCCGTCGCCTTCCGCGGCAGGACTGCTCTAGGATGCCATCTCCCGCGCATGCCGCCTGCCTGCATCAGCGAGCCGCCCGATGAATGTCCACGACCTGGCTGCCCGCAGCCCCGCCACCCCGCTGCCCGACCCGGCGCCAGCCCCCCTGGCAGACCCGGTGGCCGCCAACCCAGACCGGTTCATCAACCGCGAGCTGTCCTGGCTCGATTTCAACCACCGCGTGCTGGAGGAGGCGGAAAACACCCGCCACCCCCTGCTGGAGCGGCTGCGCTTCGTCTCCATCTCCGCCGCCAACCTCGATGAGTTCTATTCCGTCCGTGTCGCCGGCCTCATCGGCCAGGCCAAGGCCGGCGTCACCACCCCCTCGCCCGATGGCCGCACCCCCGCCCAGCAGCTGGTGGAGGTGGAAGCACGCGCCGAAACCCTGATGGCCGCACAGCTCAAGGTCTGGCAGCAGCTGCGCG
Organism: Rhodospirillales bacterium; assembly: GCA_947460455.1. GTDB lineage: Bacteria > Pseudomonadota > Alphaproteobacteria > Acetobacterales > Acetobacteraceae > CAMDGX01. The sequence continues at coordinate 24,472 of CANHKG010000012.1, forward strand.
GCCAGCTGGAACAGGCCGGCCTGGTCATGAGCGACCCCGCCCGCCTCAGCGACGGCGAGCGCCTCTGGCTCGATGCCTGGTTCATGGAACGCGTCTTCCCGGTGCTCACCCCGCTGGCGATCGACCCGGCCCACCCCTTCCCGTTCATCCCCAACATGGGCCTCGTGCTGGTGCTGCGCCTGGCGCGCGACGAGGATGGCAGCTTCATGCGCGCCCTGGTGCCGCTGCCCTCCCTGATCGAACGCTTCATCCGCCTGCCCGATGCCCACTTGCCTGATGGGCGCGGGCTCATCCGCTTCATCATGCTGGAACAGCTCGTCACCCTGTTCCTCGATCGCATCTTCCCCGGCTACAAGGTCACCGGCGAAGGCATGTTCCGCCTGATCCGCGACACCGACGTGGAGTTCGAGGAAGAGGCCGAAGACCTCGTCCGCTCCTACGAAACCGCCCTCAAGCGCCGCCGCCGCGGCGTGGCCATCCACCTCTCCGTCAACGCCTCCATGCCCGCCGACCTGCGCGAGCTGGTGATCGACGAGCTGGACGCCACCGCCCAGGAAATCCACGTCCACGAAGGCATCCTCGGCCTCGCCGACGTCAACCAGCTGATCGTGGACGACCGGCCAGACCTGCTCTTCCCCCCCTACACGCCCCGCTTCCCCGAACGCATCCGCGATTTCGCCGGCGACTGCTTCGCCGCCATCCGCGCCAAGGACATCATCGTCCACCACCCGTTCGAGAGCTTCGACGTCGTGGTGCAGTTCCTCCGCCAGGCCGCCCAAGACCCCGCCGTGGTGGCGGTCAAGCAAACCCTCTACCGCACCAGCCGCGACAGCCCGATCGTCAAGGCGCTGATCGAGGCCGCGGAAGCCGGCAAATCCGTCACCGCCATGGTGGAACTGCGCGCCCGCTTCGATGAGGAAGCCAACATCCGCCTCGCCCGCACCCTGGAAGCCGCCGGCGTGCAGGTGGTGTACGGGTTCACGGAGCTGAAAACCCACGCCAAGATCAGCCTCGTCGTGCGCCGCGAAGGCCACGCCATGCGCAGCTACGCCCATTTCGGCACCGGCAACTACCACCCGATCACCGCGCGCATCTACACCGACCTCTCCTTCTTCACCTGCGACGAAGCCATGACGCGGGACGCCGCCCGCCTCTTCAACTACATGACCGGCTACGCTCGCCCGGAACGGATGGACGCGCTGGCCTTCAGCCCGCTGACCACCCGCAGCGTGATCTGCGAGCTGATCGACCGGGAGATCATGTTCGCCCGCGAAGGCAAGCCCGGCACCATCTGGCTCAAGATGAACTCGCTGGTGGACGACAAGCTGATCGACAAGCTCTACGAAGCCTCCCGCGCCGGCGTGAAGGTTTCGGCCATCGTTCGCGGCATATGCTGCCTGCGCCCGGGCGTGCCCGGCCTGTCCGAGAATATCAAGGTGAAGTCCATCGTGGGCCGATTCCTGGAACACAGCCGCATCTGCGTCTTCGGCAACGGCCATCCCCTGCCCAGCCGCCACGCGCGGGTGTACATCAGCTCGGCAGACTGGATGACGCGCAACATGGAATGGCGGGTGGAAACCTTCGTCCCGATCCTCAACCCCACCGTGCACGCCCAGGTGCTGGACCAGATCATGGTGGTGAACCTGCGCGACACCATGCAGTCCTGGGAACTCGGGCCCGACGGGCGCTGGCGCCGCGTCGCCGCCGGCACCGGCAAGAAGCGCGTCTCCGCGCATGATTACTTCATGACCAACCCCTCGCTCTCCGGCCGCGGCTCGGCCCTGCACGGCCCCGCCTCCGCCGCCCTCGTCGCACCCGCGCGGCGCCCCGACCGACTGACCCAGGACTGACCCGAGTGGATTCGCTGATGCTTCCAGAGGCGGTGATCCGCACCCCAGACACCACGCGCCGCGCGGTCGTCGATCTCGGCTCCAACTCCGTGCGCCTCGTGGTGTTCGAAGGCAGCAGCCGCAACCCCGTGCCGATCTTCAACGAAAAGGCGGTGCTGCGCCTCGGCCGCGGCCTGCAGGCCACCGGGCGCCTCAACGAAGACGGCACCGCCCAGGCCCTCACGGTCATGAACCGCTACGCCGCCATCGCCCACGCCATGCAGGCCCACCCGTTCGAAGTGCTGGCCACCGCCGCCGTCCGCGATGCCCAGAACGGCCCGCAATTCATCGCCCAGCTGCAAGACCGCCTGCCCGGCGTGCCGATCACGGTTTTGTCGGGGGAGGAAGAAGCGGAACTCTCCGCCGCCGGCCTGCTCTGCGGCATCCCCGACGCGCACGGCCTGCTCGCCGATATCGGCGGCGGCTCCCTCGAACTCGTCCGGCTCGACCGCGGCCGCCGCACCCACGCCCGCACCCTGCGCCTCGGCGTCATCCGCCTGGCCGAACGCGCCGGCGGCGACCCCGCCCGCGGCCGCGCCATCGCCGAAGCCGACCTCGCCGCCGAAGCCTGGTTGCCCGAAATGGCCGGGCGCGACCTCTACGCCGTCGGCGGCGCCTGGCGGGCGCTGGCCCGCATCCACATCGCCCAAACCAACTACCCGCTCACCCTGCTGCACCACTACACGATCAGCCGCGAGGAAGCCCGCGACCTCGCCGGGCTGGTGGCCACCGCCAGCCGCCGCCAGCTGGAAAAACTGCCCGGCATCCCGCGCCGCCGGGTCGATGATCTGCCCTTCGCCGCCGTGGTGCTGCGCCGCCTGCTGCGCATCTCCGGCGTCCGCCGCGTCATCTTCAGCGCCAACGGCCTGCGCGAAGGCTGGTACATGCGCCACGTCGCCGCCGCCCAACGCCACGAAGACCCGCTGCTGGCCGCCGGCCACGAATACGCCCGCCGCTTCTCCCGCGACCCCGCCCTGCCGCCCGCGCTGCTCCGCTGGACAGACCCGCTCTTCCCCGATGAAACCAAACAGGGCGAAACCGGCGAACTCCGGCGCCTGCGCGAAACCGCCTGCTGGATGAGCGACATCGGCAGCCGAGACCACCCGGAATACCGCGCCGAACAAGCCTTCCTGCGTATCCTGCGCCAACCCAATATCGGCCTGGACCACCAGGCCCGCGCCTTCCTGGGCCTCGCCCTCGCCCTGCGCTACGAAGCCGAGCCCGAAGCACCCTACCTGCAACCCGCCCGCCAACTGCTCTCGCCCGACGCCATCCGCCGCGCCATCGTGCTCGGCGTGGCCCTGCGCCTCGCCTACACCCTCTCCGCCGGCACCGCCCAACTCCTCACCGGAACCCGGCTCGCCCTCGGCACCCGCCTCACCCTGGAACTCGCCGAAGGCAGCGGCGTCTTCGCCGGCGAATCCGTCACCCGAAGGCTGGACCGGCTGGCCGAAACCCTGGGATTGGACGCGACGACGACGCTCGCGGCCTAGAAAGGAAGAATCTTCTTTTTGTGAACAAAAAGAAGCAAAAAAACTTCACTAACAGGTGCGGAGAGGCCCTGGCACCACCTCCGCCAAATGCCGTCATTGCGAGCGCCAGCGAAGCAATCCAGAACGCCACCGCTCAACCGCGCCACGGAGAGCAAGTCCTCCTTCCTTCCCCCAACAACCACCACCCAAAACCAAACCGTAGCCCGCGCCTTGGCGCGGGTAACCCCACCCAACATAAGCAAAAAAACCTTTGCACCGATTTTCGTTATCGGTGTAAACTAACTCAATGGAGATTTTCCCCCACAGCCGGGCGCAAAGCCCCGCCTGTTCCCGCGCCCAAGGCGCGGCGGGAGAATTGCGCCTGCAGCACATCCTGCGCGCTCTCCTCCTCTCCCTCCTTGCAGCCCTCCTCGGCCGCCGGCACGCCGCCCACCCCCTCGCGCTGCCGGCGTGCGACACCTCCTGGGACGGGTGGATCAACCTCCCGGAGTCCGACTCCGAGCTGGCCCTCGACGACATCCTCGCGTGCGAGCTGCCGCTGCAAATCCGTCGCCTGCTTTATCTCTTCGGCACCCGCCGCAATCGCGGCATGCGCCCGCTCTCCCGCGCCATACCCTTGTTGCGTGCCCGCATCGCGCGCGGCCCCCCCATGCCCGGGCGTATCCTCATCCACCCCAATCAGCGCCAAATCGCCCCAAGTCGGGGACGATGACTCACGCCCATCCTTCGCTTGGTCAGAAAAGTTTTTTGGTTCTTTTTTTCAAAAAAGAACCGCTTCCTTTCTCCCCCTCAAGCCTTCTTCTCCCACCCTCGAACCCCCTGCTGCCAATAACTCAGCGCATGCCCAGCGGCTTTCGCCGCCTTCCACCGCTCCCGCGCCCGCGCCACCGCGCCCTCGTCATTGCCGTCGAACAGATCGAACACGCGGGTGAACGCGCCCAGCCGCGCACTCTCCGCGCCGTCCACCAGGAACAGGAAGCGCGCCCCGTTCGGCGCCTCGTCCTCGGTGGTCAGCCAGATGGGCTGCAGGTCGGCATTGCCGGCGGTGGGCGTGCCATGCGGCAGCCAGTCCGGTTCCGGGCAGACCCAGAGCGCGGCATCCAGCGCGGCGAGGCGCTCAGCGCTGCCGCAGCGCACCACGGCGCGCTCGCCGGCCTGCAGGGTGCGGCCGAGCAGGCGGGGCAGGGCGTCGTCCAGCCCGCTGCGGGTCAGGTGGTAGAAGCCGATCTCGGCCATTAGTGTCCTGCCCGCGAAGTTCGTCCGGCTTCGGACGGACGTAGCGGATCAGCAGGCCACTTCAAACAAAGTCCTGATGTCCCGCGCACGGGCGTTGTCAGGCGGGGGCTGCCGTTTGGGCGGGACATCAGGCGGTTTCGAAGTCGCGCGCCACCAGCCGGTCCAGCAGCCGCGCGCCGAAGCCGCTGGGGCCCAGCGCGTGCAGCGTGTCGGCGGCGGCGCGGTTGGCGACCCCGGCGATATCCAGGTGCGCCCAGGGCACGTCGCCCACGAAATCGCGCAGGAACGCCGCCCCATGGCAGGCATCGGGCTGCATCCGGCCAGAGAGGCAGTGGCGGATATCGGCGATATCGGAATCGAGGTCGGTCCGGTGCCCTTCGCCAATCGGCATGCGCCAGAGGGGCTCGCCCACCGCCTGCCCGGCCGCGGCCACCTTGGTGGCCAGGGCGGCGTTGTTGTCGAACATCCCGGCATGGTGGTGGCCGAGCGCGACGACGATGCTGCCGGTCAGCGTGGCGAGGTCGATCATGGCGCGCGGCTTGTGCTGGCGGGCCGTCCAGGCCAGCGCATCGGCCAGGACCAGCCGGCCTTCGGCATCGGTGTCCACCACTTCGATCGTCTTGCCGGAGAAGCTGCGCAGCACGTCGCCGGGCCGGTAGCTGGCCGCCCCGGTGGCATTCTCGGCGATCGGCAGCACGGCCAGCGCCGGGGCAGGGGAGTTGCGCAGCGCCAGCGCCAGGATCGCGCCTGCCGCCGCCGCGGCGCCCGCCATGTCGCCGCGCATGTTCTCCATGCCCTCGGCGCCCTTGATGCACAGCCCACCAGTATCGAAGGTGATGCCCTTGCCCACGAAGGCCACCGGCGGGGCCTTCAGCCGCCCCTTCCACCGCAGCACCGCCATCAACGGCGGATGCACCGAGCCCTGGCCCACGGCGAGCAGCGCGCCCAACCCCTGCCGCTCCAACTCGGCGCGACCCAGAATGCCCACCGCAATGCCATGCCGCGACAGCCCCTGTAGCCGGATGGCGAATTCCTGCGGCGTCAGCTCATTGCCCGGCTCGGCCACCAGGTCACGGGCAAACAGCGCCCCGCGCACCCCGGCCGAGGCATCACGCCACGCCGCCGCCACCGCATCTGGCATGTCGGTCACCAGATCGACCGCGATCAGCTTCGCCGCATCCTCCGCCACCCGCCCGCGCAGCCGCTCGAAGCGCCAGGCGCGCAGGCAGGCCCCGGCGGCAAAGGCGGCGGCCAGCGGCGCCGGCAGCCCACGCGCATCCAGCGCCACATGCGCCACGCCCATCAGCGAAGCGGCCGCCCGCGCCCCGGCCTGCCGCAGCGTTTCCTCCCCGGGGGCGCCAATGCCCAGCAACAGCGTCCGGCCCTGTCCGCCCAGCACATCGCACTGCGTGCCGGCAGCAGCGGTGAACCCATCGGCTGCCGCCGCGGCGCGCAACCCGTCAGGCAGCGCATCGAGGCTGGCCACCGGCAGGGCGGTGGCCGTTGCGGCCGGGGCGGTGCGCCCGATACGAACTTCCAGCATGGCGGCGCTCCGCCCCGCGGGCCCTCAGCCTTCGTAGTGCTCGGCCACCATCTGGTCGAGCAACCGCACACCGAAAGCGGTCGCCCCCTTCGGCACCGTCGGCGAATCCTTGCCGCTCCACACCGTCCCGGCCACGTCCATGTGAACCCAGGGCTTGCCGTTCACGAAGCGCTGGATGAACTGCGCCGCCGTGATCGCCCCGCCCGGCCGTCCACCGACATTCTTCATGTCGGCGATGTCGCTCTTGATCTGCTTGTCGTACGCCTCGCCCAACGGCATGCGCCACACCTTCTCGCCGGTCGTCTCCCCGGCGGCATGAAGCTGCTGGGCCAGCGTGTCGTCATTGGCGAAGAAGCCGGCATACTCATGCCCCAGCGCCACGATCATCGCGCCGGTCAGCGTGGCGAGATCGATCATGAAGCGCGGATCATACTTCTGCTGGCAGTACCAAAGCACATCGGCCAGCACCAGCCGGCCCTCGGCATCGGTGTTGATCACCTCGATCGTCTGGCCGGAATAGCTCTTCACCACGTCCCCGGGCCGCTGCGCCGTGCCGCTGGGCATGTTCTCCACCAGCCCGACCAACCCGATCACATCCACCTTCGCCTTGCGCCCGGCGAGCGCTGCCATGAGCCCGATCACCGTGCCGGCGCCGCCCATGTCCCACTTCATGTCCTCCATCCCGCCGGCCGGCTTGATGGAGATGCCGCCGGTATCGAAGGTCACGCCCTTGCCGATGAAGGCCAGCGGCTTGGCGGCAGCCTTCGCCTTGCCCTTGGCGGCGCCCGCGCCGTTCCAGGTCATCACCACCATGCGCGGCTCATTGGCGCTGCCCATCGCCACGCCCATCAGCGCACCGAAGCCCAGCTTGGTCATCTCCTTCGGCCCGAACACCTCCACCTTCAGCCCCAGCGCCGTCAGCTTGCGGCAGCGCTCGGCCATCTCGGCGGGGTTCAGAACATTGGCCGGCTCGCTCACCAGGTCACGGCTGAGGAACACACCCTCCGCCACCGCCTTCAGGTCGGCCCAGGCATCGCGCGCCTTGGGCAGTTCGGTGGTCAGCACGGTGGCGCGGGCCAGCTTCGGCTTGTCTTCCGGCTTCTCCGTGGTGCGGTAGCGGTCGAAGCGGTAGCTGCGCAGGGCGAGGCCCATCGCCACGTGGCCTGCCTGCTGGCCCGAAAGCCCCACCGCCGAGATGCTGACCCCCGCCTCCCGCGCCAGCGCCGCCGCGGCCTGCCCGCCGGCATCCTCCAGCTGGCGCGCCGCGATGCCGTCCAGCTTGCCCAGCCCCACCGCCACCACGCGGGAAAGCCCGGCACCGGGGGCCAGAATGGTGGCGATCTGCCCACGCTTGCCCTTGAACTCCGCCGCCGCCAGCGCCCGGCCGATGGCCCCGTCGGTCGCCTCATCCGCCGCGGCCAGCAATGCCCCGGTGGCGGAGGTAGCCGCCGCCCCTTCCTCCAGCAGCAGCACGAGCGCGCCGGATTTCGGCAAAGCGGGCTTGGCGAAGGCGATGTCGAGCATGGGGAACGCTCCGGGCAAAAAATGGATGGCGCGGACTGTAGCAGCGCCCACGCGTTTATCCAGTCGCGCGGGCAGCACGATTGGCCTCCCCGGCCTGACCCTGTAAGGAAAGACCCATGAACGACCGTACCCTGCTCGACCTCGCCTTCGATCTCGCCCGCCAGGCTGGGGAGGTGATCATGCAGGTCCGTGCCCGCGGCTTCGAAACCATGGAGAAGGCCGACGAATCCCCGGTCACGGAAGCCGACCACGCCTCCGAGGCCCTGATCCTGCGCGGCCTGCGCGCGGCCTACCCGAACATCCCCGTGGTGGCCGAGGAAGAGATGGCCGCCGGCCACATCCCGAAAGACGCCGAAACCATCTGGGTGGTCGATCCGCTGGACGGCACGCGCGAATACGCCAAGCGCCGCGACGATTTCGCCGTCTGCATCGGCCTGGTCCGCCGCGGCGCCCCCGTGCTCGGGGTGGTCGGCCAGCCCGCCACCGGCGCGCTCTATGGCGGGATCGTGGGGCAGGGGGCCTGGAAGCGCGAAGGCGGCATCGAACGCCCCATCTCCGTCCGCCGCCCGCCGCCGCAGGGCCTGTCGGTGGTGGCCTCGCGCCACTACGCCGACGACCCACGCCTCACCCCGTTCCTGGAAGGCCGCCGCGTGGCCGATGTGGTGCACATGGGCTCGGCGCTGAAATTCTGCCTGGTGGCGGAAGGCAAGGCCGATCTCTACCCCCGCTTCGGGCCCACCATGGAATGGGACACGGCGGCCCCGCAGGCCGTGGTGGAAGCCGCCGGCGGCAGCGTGCGCCTTCTGGAAGGCGGCAGCGTGCTGCGCTACGGCAAGCCGGAATGGCGCAACCCGCCCTTCGTCTGCGTCGGGCGGGAGTGAGCCAAACCCGCCTGCTGCCGGCCGATGCCACCGGGATCGCCGAAGCCGCCCGCCTGCTGCGTGAAGGTGAACTGGTCGGCTTCGGCACCGAGACGGTGTTCGGCCTGGGTGCCGATGCCACCCATGACCGCGCCGTGGCCGGCATCTTCGCCGCCAAGGGCCGCCCGCACTTCAACCCGCTCATCTGCCACTACCCCACCGCCGACGCGGTGTTTGCCCATGTCGAGGCCGACGACCGCGCCCGCGCCCTGGCCGACGCCTTCTGGCCCGGCCCGCTCACCCTGGTGCTGCCGCGCCGGGTCACCTGCCCGGTGGCGCTTCTGGCGGGCGCGGGGCTGGAAACACTGGCGGTGCGCGTGCCCGCCCACGACCAGGCGCTGGCCCTGCTGCGCGCAACCGGCCGCCCCGTCGCCGCCCCCTCCGCCAACCGCTCCGGCCAGGTCAGCCCCACCACGGCTTCCCATGTCATGGAAGGCCTGGGCGGGCGCATCGCCGCGGTGCTGGATGGCGCGGCCTGCCCGGTGGGCGTGGAATCGAGCGTGCTGGATCTTACCGGACGCGGCGCCGTGCTGCTGCGCCCCGGTGGCCTGCCGCGCGCGGCGATCGAGGCGGTGATCGGCCGCGTCGGCACCGGCATCACCCCGGCCCAGGCCGAGGCGGCCCGCGGCCTGCGCTCACCGGGCCTGCTGGTCTCCCACTACGCCCCGGGCCTGCCGGTGCGGCTCGATGCCACGCATGTGGGGCCGGACGAAGCCCTGCTCGCCTTCGGCCCACCTCTGCCCGGCGCGGCGACGACCTTTCAGCTTTCCGAGACTTCCGACCTCACCGAAGCCGCCGCGCGGCTGTTCGCGGGGTTGCGGGAACTGGACGCGCGCGGCCAGGGCCTGCGCGCCATCGCGGTGATGCCGATCCCCGCGGAGGGGCTCGGCGAGGCGATCAATGACCGCCTGCAGCGTGCCGCGGCCCCGCGTCCCTGAGGTCGCCAAGGGTGGAGCGCAGCTGGATCCGCCGCAGCATCAGCCCCACCCACAGCGTGCCCAGCACCAGGATCGCCAGGTTCACCGACAGCGTGGAACCGCGGCGCGCGATGGTGGCGGGCGCCGTCTCCCGGCAATCAGCACACTCCTCGCCCTGCGGTGACGCGATGCGCAGCCCGGCCACCCCGGCGGGCAGCATCGCGGCATGGGCCGTTGCCACCGGCCAGGCCAACTCGGGCAATCCCGTGCCGGTCCGCGCCGGGGCCTGCCCTTGAATCACCGCGGCGGCGGCCGGCTGAGCGGCGGCTGTAACCGCCGGGACCGCCAGCATCAGGGCCAGGGCAATGCATCGGAGATTGTGCGACAGCGACATGATCTCATCCTCGCGGCGGGCAGGGCCAAGAGCCCGCTAAGGTCAAGTCTGCAATTGCCGTGCCAGCGTGACATTTCAAAGATTTGACCAAACCCGAATCACCGATCTGTAAAGAACGCCGACATTGCATTCGTACATTCCATTGCAGGAATGGGACGCTGCCGGCAGGACACACGCTCGATTGTTCCCCGCCGGCGCACGCGATAGGCTGCCCGCGGAGGTCCCCGCATGCCCGACGCCATTCCCATCCCGCTGGCCGCCGCGCCGCCGGCCGCGCTGCTCGACCGGCTGCGCGCCATCCTCGGCCCCGCCGGCCTGCTGACCGATGCCGCCGACACCGCGCCGCATGTGGAAGACTGGCGCCGGCTCTACCGCGGCCAGACCGCCGCCGTGTTGCGCCCGGCCAACACCGCCGAACTCGCTGCCTGCGTGGCCGCCTGTGCCGAAGCCGGGGTGGCGATCGTGCCGCAGGGCGGCAACACCTCCATGGTCGGCGGTGCCGTGCCGGCGGCGGATGGCAGCGAGCTGATCCTGACCCTGTCGCGCATGAACCGCATCCGCGCGATCGACCCGATTGACCTCACCCTCACCATCGAGGCCGGGGCGACGCTGAAGGCCGCGCAGAACGCAGCCCAGGAGGCCGGCTGCCTGTTGCCGCTCTCCATCGGCTCCGAGGGCACCGCCCAGGTGGGCGGCATCCTTTCCACCAATGCCGGCGGCAACAACACCGTGCGCTACGGCAATGCGCGCGACATGGTGCTGGGGCTGGAGGTGGTGCTGCCCGATGGGCAGGTGTGGAACGGCCTGCGCCGCCTGCGCAAGGACAACACCGGCTACTGCCTGCGCCAGCTCTTCGTCGGCGCGGAAGGCACGCTGGGCATCATCACCGCCGCCGTGCTGAAGCTGGTGCCGCGCCCGAGCGAAACCGAGGTCGCCCTCTGCGCCGTCGCTTCCGCCGAAGCGGCACTCGCGCTGTTCAACCGGGTGCAGATGCACGATCCCGCCAGCATCCAGGCCTTCGAATACATGTCCGGCCTGGGCCTGCGCTTCGTGCTGAAGCACATCCCTGGCGTTTCCCTGCCGCTCGCCACCCCGGCCGAGCACTACGCCCTGATCGAGCTGGCCACGCCCCGCCCGAATGCCGGGCTGCGCGAGGCGCTCGAGCAGGTGCTGGAAGCCGCGATGGAGGCCGGCGAGGTGCTGGATGCCGTGGTGGCCGAAAGCGGCGCCCAGCGCGCCGCGCTGTGGAAGCTGCGCGAGGAACATTCGGAAGCGCAGAAGCGCGAGGGCGCCAGCGTGAAGAACGACGTTTCGGTGCCGGTCTCCAAGGTGCCGGAACTGATCCGCCTGGCCACCGCGGCCTGCGAGCGCCTGATGCCCGGCATCCGCGCCGTGCCCTTCGGCCACATGGGCGACGGCAACATCCACTTCAACCTGGAACAGCCCGAAGGCATGGACCCGGCCGCCTTCCTGGCCCAGGACCACGCCATCATGGACACGGTGTGCGAGGTGGTGCGCGAACTCGATGGCAGCTTCTCCGCCGAGCACGGCATCGGGCTGCTGAAGCCCTACATGATGCCGGAGTGGCGCGGCGGCGCGGAGCTGGACCTGATGCGGCGGATCAAGCAGGCGATCGATCCCAATGGATTGATGAATCCGGGGAAGGTTTTGCCTTAAGGAAGCAAGCGGTTCTTTTTTGAAAAAAAGAACCAAAAAACTTTTATCCTCTTGCTCGCGTGCCAGGGCGGCTGGCGCGCGGGCCAGTGGATGAAGTCTTTTTTGCTTCTTTTTTCTTCGGGAAAAAGAAGACCCTTGCTTCCCTCCCACCCCCGCTAGGCCCCGCCCGCACCAGCGGCTAAACTCCACCGGGCATGCCCTTCGCCACCACCCTCACCCTGTATGTCGCGCGTGTCTTCGCCTTCCACATGCTGGGCATGCTGGCGGCGCTCACCGGCATTGTCGCGCTGTTCGACCTGATCGAGCTGCTGCGCCGCGCGGCCACGCGGCCGGAGGCAACCTTCGCCGTGGTGGCGGAAATCGCCGGGCTGCGCCTGCCCTGGGCGATGATGCAGATCCTGCCGTTCGCGGTGCTGCTGGGCGGCATCCTGGCCTTCTGGCGCCTCACCCGTTCCTCCGAGCTGATCGTGGCGCGCGCCACCGGCCTTTCCGCCTGGCAGTTCCTGGCCGGGCCGACGCTGTGCGCGCTGGCGCTGGGCTGCTTCGCCGTCACGGTCGTAACCCCCGTCTCGGCGGCGATGCGCGCCCGCGCGGAGTCGCTGGACAGCACCTACATCAAGCTCGGCGGCGGGCCGCTCGCACTTAACGGCGGCCAGCTCTGGCTGCGCCAGGCCGACACGGGGCTGGACCCGCAGGGGGTGGCGCTGCTGCACGCCAATGTGGTCACGGTGCGTGACGGGCGGTTGGCGGCGCAGGGGGTGAGCATCTTCCGCCTGGACGCCGGGGACCGGCTGCTGGAGCGCATCGAGGCCCGGGGCGGCACGCTGCTGCCCGGCCGCTGGGCGCTGGTGGAGGCCCGCACCATCGTGCCCGGCCGCCAGCCCACCCCGGCCCGCGACCTCGCTTTGCCGACAGGCCTGACCGTCGATCGCGTGCAGGACAGCTTCTCGCCGCCCGATACGCTCTCCGTCTGGGCGCTGCCGGGCTTCATCGCGCTGCTGGACCGCTCCGGCTTCTCTTCCATCCGCCACCGGCTGCATTTCCATTCGCTGCTGGCGATGCCGCTGCTGGCCGGCACGATGTGCCTGCTGGCCGCCGGTTTCTCGATGCGGGCCACGCGGCGCGGCGGCGTGGGCCAGATGATCGGCAGCGGCGTGGCCGCCGGCTTCGCGCTGTTCGTGATTTCCAAGGTCGCCGAGGAATTCGGCCAGACCGGCACCTTGCCGCCGGCACTCGCGGCCTGGGCGCCGATCGCCGCCGGGCTGATGCTCTCCGTCTCCCTGCTGCTCCACCTGGAGGACGGCTGATGCGCCCCGGCCCCATGATGTTCCTGCTGGCGCTGCTGCTGGCGGCCCTGGCGCCCACCCCGGCCGCCGCCCAGGGCCTGCTGGGGGCCGGCGGCGCCGCCACCCCCGGCGCGCCCAGCCAGCCCGTGTACTACCAGTCTGATACCGTGGATTACGACCGCGACCGCGGCGTGGTGACGCTGACCGGCAAGGTGGAATTCTGGCAGGGCGACCGCGTGCTGATGGCCGACAAGGTCACCTACAACCGCAACACCGGCGTGGCCGCCGCAATCGGCAACGTGGTGCTGCTGGAGCCCGACGGCCAGACGGTGTTCGCCGAATACGCCGAGCTGACCCAGGGCATGCGCGATGGCGTGATGGCCGGGCTGCGTGCCCTGCTCTCTGAAGGGGGCCGCCTGGCCGCCAACGGCGTGCGCCGCACCGATGGGCGGGTGAACGAGCTGAGCCGTGCCGTCTATTCCACCTGCGACCTGTGCCCCACCGACCCCAGCCGCGCCCCGCTATGGCAGCTGCGGGCGCGCGAGGCGATCCAGGACAAGGACAACAAGCGCATCGAGTACCACGACGCGGTGCTGGATTTCTTTGGCATCCCGGTGGCCTACACCCCGTTCCTGGCCCACCCGGACCCCACCGAGAAGCGCGCCAGCGGCATCCTGGTGCCCGGCTTCGGCTATTCCAAGCATCTCGGCGCCTTCCTCTCGGTGCCGTATTTCTGGGCCATCGACGAAAGCTCGGATGCCACCATCTCGCCCATGGCGGCCACCCGCAACGGCCCGGCGCTCGATCTGGAATACCGCCGTCGCTTCAACAACGGCCGCCTGACCATCGACAGCTCCATCGCCCGCTACGACGACGGCACCAGCCGCAGCCGTGCGGCGGGGCATGTGTTCGCGAAGGGCCTGTTCGCCATCGACGACACGTGGCGCTGGGGCTTCGATTTCAACCGCGCCTCCTCGCTGCGCTACATGCGCGACTTCCGGGTGCAGAACTGGCAGCCGGTGCTCACCTCCCAGCTCTACCTGGAAGGCTTCGGCCAGGGCTCCTACACACGGCTGGACACGCGCGGCTACCAGGGCCTGGCCAGCACCGTCATCGCCCGCCGCCTGCCGCTGATCGCGCCGTACTACCAGTACAGCTATGCCGGCGAGCCGGATCGCCTGGGCGGGCGCATCGGCCTCGATTTCGACGTGTTCAACATCCTGCGCACCGAGGGCACCAGCACCCGCCGCGCCCGCCTCTCCCTGGCCTGGGACCGGCCGGAGGTGGACCGCCTCGGCGGCGTATGGACCCTGATGACGCGGGTGGACAGCGCCACCTACACCGCCAGCCAGTTCGACCAGCTGCCGAACTACGGCGCCTTGCGCACCGCCAATGCCTCCCAGGCCATGCCCACCGTGGCGATCAACTGGCGCTTCCCGCTGCTGCGCGATGCCGGCGAATGGGGCTCGCAGATCGTGGAGCCGATCCTGCAGGTGATGGCCGGGCCGCGCAGCCCCACCTATCTGCGCAGCCGCACCCGCCTGCCCAACGAGGACAGCCTCGACCTCGAATTCAGCGATGCCAACCTGTTCGCGCTGAACCGCTTCCCCGGCGTGGACCGGCTGGAGGGCGGGGTGCGCGCCGCCGGTGCCCTGCGCGGCACCTGGACCCTGCCCGGCGGCCAGCGGCTGGAGGGTTTCGTGGGCCAATCCTGGCGCGCCAAGCGGGACACCACCTTCCCCACCACCTCCGGCCTGCGCGACACCGCGTCGGACGTGGTCAGCCGTGCCACCTTCTCCCCCACCACCTGGCTCGACCTCACCTCCCGCCAGCGCTGGGACAAGAAGAGCTTCCAGCCGCGCTTCATCGATGCGCTCGGCACCGTCGGCACCGACAAGCTGCGGCTGGGGGCCGGCTACATCTACACCACCACCAACCCGTTCCTGCTCTACGAGTCGGCCGCCAATCTCGATGCCTTCACCAAGCCGCGCCACGAGGTGACCGCCAACATCTCCACCCGCCTGACGGACAACTGGCGCCTGGGTGGCTTCGCCCGGCGGGACATCCGCCTGGGCAAGGGCGTCAGCGACGGGCTGCGCCTGACCTACGAGGACGAGTGCTTCGTGTTCGATGCCAGCGTCTCCCGCCGCCATACCTCCGTGAACGGGGACCGTGGCGCCTCCATCATCCTGTTCCAGCTCACCTTCAAGACGGTCGGGCAGTTCGGCTTCAATGCCATGTAGTCGTGAACCGGCCGCCGCCGCACTTGCGGCGTCTGCCTTGGCGTGCTTTGCACATTGGCGGCCGTGGCGCGCCCCGGCATTGAGGAGCCTGCTGCGTCGATGCGTGTCCTGACCCCCGTCTTCGGCCTTCTGCTCGCCACCGTGGCCGCCCTGCCGCTGCCCTTCCTGATGGCGGCGAACCCGGCGCAGGCGCAGCCGGCAGCACCACCGGCCGATGCCCGCCCCCCACGCCTCAGCCCCGCCCAGGGCGCGGCGATCGCCGCCGTGGTGAACGGCGACGTGATCAGCATCGGCGACGTGGACAACCGCGCCCGCCTCTTTGCCCTCTCCACCGGCCTGCCCGTCTCGCAGGATGTGCTGGATCGCCTGCTGCCCCAGGTCCGCCGCCAGCTGATCGATGAGCGCCTGCGCCTGCAGGAGCTGCAGCGCCGCGCCATCGCCATCTCCGACCAGGACATCGCGGCCGCCATCGGCGAGATCGAGGCCGGCAACGGCCTGCCGCGCGGCATGCTGCGCCAGCGCCTGGGCGCGGCCGGGGTGGATCTGCGCACCATGATCGACCAGATCCGCGTGCAGATCGGCTGGAGCCGCCTGCTGCGCGGCCTGATCGGCCGCAATTCCGAGGTGAACCCCACGGAGATCACCGAGATGGAAGCCTCTCTGCGGGCGCAGGTGGGCCAGACGGAATGGCGCGTGGCGGAAATCTTCGTGCCGATCGGGGAGGCCCGCCAGGCCGCCGATGCCCAGCGCTTTGCCGACACCATCATCGCCCAGCTGCGCTCCGGCGCGAATTTCGGCGTGGTCGCGGCCCAGTTCAGCCAAAGCCAGACCGCGCTGCAGGGCGGCGATCTCGGCTGGGTGCAGGGCAACCAGCTGGACCCCGAAGTGCTGCGCATCGTGCAGCTGATGCCCGCCGGCGCCGTCAGCAACCCCATCCGCGTGCCGGGCGGCATCGTCATCGTGACCCTGCGTGCCAAGCGCGTGATTGGCAGCGACAACGCCGTGGTGGCCCATATCCGGCAGGCCTTCTACCCCTTCGCCAGCCGCCTGAACCCCGCCGCCCCCACCGAGGAGCAGCGCGCCACGCTGGAGAAGGCCCGCGCCGCCAGCGCAGCCGCGCGAACCTGCGAGGATGTTGAGCGTGCGAACACCGCCGGCGGCGCCGGGCGCCCGGCAGACCCCGGCGAATTGCGGGTGGACGGCATCGGCAACGCGGCCCTGCGGGACTTGGTCGCCAGCCTGCCCGTCGGCCGTGCCAGCCAGCCGCTGATCGCCGAGGATGGTGTGGCCGTGCTGATGGTCTGCTCCCGCGAGACCAAGAATCTCGGCGTGCCGACGCAGCGCGAGCTGAGCCAGCGCATCCTGTCCGAGCGCGTGGAACTGACCGGCCGCCAGCTGATGCGCGAGCTGCAGCGCCGCGCCACGATCGATATCCGCTCCTGAGCGCCACCGCCCTCCCGCCGCTGCGCGAGGTCATCGCCCGCCACGGGTTGGATGCCCGCCGCAGCCTCGGACAGCACTTCCTGCTCGACCCCGGACTGGTCTCCCGCATCGCCCGCCAGGCCGGCGATCTCGCCGGGCGCCATGTGGTGGAGGTGGGCCCCGGCCCCGGCGGCCTCACCCGCGCCCTGCTGGAAACCGCGGCCGAGCAGGTGGTGGCCGTGGAAGTCGATCGCCGCGCCGCCGTGGCCATCCGCGAACTGGCCGAGGCGTTCCCCACGCGCCTGCGCCTGGTGGAGGCCGATGCGCTGGCTTTGGACCTCACCACCCTGGTGCCCGCCCCGCGCCAGATCATCGCCAACCTGCCCTACAATATCGGCTCCCCCCTGCTGGTCGGCTGGCTGAAGCAGGCCGGGCAGTGGGAACGCCTGACCCTGATGTTCCAGCAGGAAGTGGCCGAGCGCATTGCCGCAGCACCAGGCAGCGATGCCTATGGCCGGCTTTCGGTGCTGGCCCAGTGGCTGTGCAAGGTGGAACTGCGGATGCGGATTCCGCCTTCCGCCTTCGTGCCGCCGCCCAAGGTCTGGTCCGCCGTGGTGGTGATCACCCCGCACGCCGAACAGCCGCCGCCCGACCTGTTCGCGGCCATGGAACGCCTGACCGCCGCCGCCTTCGGCCAACGCCGCAAGATGCTGCGCGGGTCGCTGAAGCCGCTGGGCGGGGAGGCGCTGCTGGCGCGGGCCGGCATCGCGCCGGAGCGACGGGCGGAGACGCTGTCGATCGCGGAGTTCGATGGGCTGGCACGGCTGCTTTAGGAAGCGCGTTCTTTTTTGAAAAAAAGAACCAAAAAACTTTCATTCGTTAGATGCGGCCCCTCCGCACCAAACGAATGAAAGTCTTTTTGCTTCTTTTTCTTCAGAAAAAGAAGACTCTTATCCTTTGATGATCCTTGCCGCGGCTACCATCGCTTCGGCCTTGCCGCTGAGCGTCAACCCGGCCTTCACCTGCGCTTCCATCGCCGCCTCGGCGGTGCGGATGCGCCCCAGCGTTTCCAGCACCTCGCGGGCGCGGGCCTGCGGCACCACCACCACGCCATCGGCATCGCCCACGATGATGTCACCGGGGCACACATGCACGCCGCCCAGCACCACCGGTGCACCCACCACGCCCGGCCCGTTCAGGGCGGGTGAGTTCGGCACGATGCCCTTGGCGAACAGTGGCAGGCCGGTGGCGATGATGCCCGCCCGGTCGCGCGCCAGGCCGTCCGTCACGAAGGCGGCCACGCCCTTGTTCTTCATCATCCCGGCGGCGAGGTCGCCGATCACGGCGGTGGCGGTGAAGCCGTCGCAGGCCAGCATGATCACGTCGCCGGGCTGGGCTTCGGCCAGGGCGCCGAACATGGCGGCGATATCGGCGGGGTAGGCCCAGGCGGTGAGCGCCGGGCCGCAGAACACGCCGTTGCCGGCGTCCACCGGCTTGATCTGCCAATCGACCGCGCCGCGGCCTTCCATCGCATCGCACACGTGGGAGGTCTGGGCGCCACGGAACGCCGCCACCAGGGCGGGGTCGGGCCGGGTCCAGCCGCGGTGGATGGTGAGCATCGGGGGGTTGTCGATCATGGCGGCAAGCTACCTTTGCGGCGCGAAGGGATTGTTCCAGCCCGGCCGGCCGCTGCCGCCGGCGGGGGCCTTGGGCGGGAAGGCCTTTTCCAGATAGGCGAGGATCACGTCCAGATCCTCCTTGTCCAGTTCCGGCATGTTGTGCCGCTGCACCATCCACTTGAGCGATTCGTCCCACTGCGCGCGGGTCATGCCCTGCTGCGCCACGATGCGGAAGCTGTGGCAGGCGCCGCAGAACACCACCGCTTCCTCCCGCCCCGGCGCATCCGGGTAGTCGGCCGGATCACTCGGCGCCACGGTTTGCGCGAAGGCGGGCGCCACCACCAGGGCGGCGCCGAGCAGCAAGGCCCCTGCCAGCCAAGTGGGCCGCATCAGCCCACCAGCACGGCGATGCGGTTGATCGGGTTGGCGCCGTAGCCCTGCGGGTTCCAGTTGGTCGCCACCAGCGGCTGGGCGGCGCCGCTGCGGTCGGTGGCGCGCACCCAGATCTCGAAATACCCGTCGCTGGGCAGGTTCAGCGTGTGGGTCCAGCGTGTCCAGTCGAACGGGTTGCGCGGCGGCGCCATCGCCACGGCCTGCCAGGTCTGCCCGGCATCGGCCGAGACATCCACGCGCGCCACACCGGTGGCGCTGCCCCAGGCCGCACCGCGCAACGCCACGGACCGCGTGCCGCGGGCCAGGCGCGTGCCGTTGGAGGGCGCGGTGACGATGCTGCGGATCGGCATCGCCTCCAGGTCGCGGAAGCTCTTGCCATCGTCGTTGCTGCGCGGAACGATCGGGGTGACCGGCACGCGGTAGGAGGTGCCGCCCATCCCGGCCCCATCATGCGGCGTGCTGCGCACCAGCACGGTGCTGAGCCACTTGGTGGAGAGCGAACCCGGCCAGCCCGGCACGATCAGCCGCACCGGCCCGCCATGGATATGGGTCAGCGGCTTGCCGTTCATGCCCCACACGATCATCGTGTGCGGGTCCATCGATTTCGCCAGCGGGTTGCCGCGGCTCATCGCCCGCTTTTCCGGATCGCCGGAGAGGTGCGGGTCCGTGCCCCAGCTGCCGGTGAACTTCGCAGTATCCTTCAGCCCGGAAGCGGCCAGCACATCGGCCAGCTTCACGCCGGTCCATTCCGCGCAGCCGGCGCCGCCATTGGTCCATTGGTTGCCCCGCGCGCTGGGCGCGAAGAAGGCGCGGCCATTGCCGCCGCATTCCATCACCATGCGGTGCGTCTGCGCCTGGAAGCGCTGCTTCAGCTCGCCCAGGGTCAGCGACAGCGGCGCGTTCACCTCGCCCTGCACGGTGATCTTCCAGGCA
>CANHKG010000013.1 GCA_947460455.1 Rhodospirillales bacterium
CCAGGGAGTCGAACGGAGAAAAACTCATCCGGTTTTCTGGCGCCGTTCGATCAGGGCCGTCAGGAAGGCATCGCGCCGCTTGGCCATCTCCGGGATCGGCTTGCCGCCGGTGGCTTCCTGCACGCCCGCCACCAGCTGCGCCTGCAGTTCCGGCGTCATCACGGGGTTGCCCAGATCTGCCCACCAGCTGGTCACAGCCGGCATCAAATGGTGCATGAACGCATCCATGCCGCCCTCGCCGCCGGCCATGTGGAAGGTGGTGTGCGGCCCCATCAGCGCCCAGCGCAGGCCCGGCCCTTCGGAAATCGCGGCATCCACGTCGGCCACGCTGGCAACGCCCTCGGCCACCAGGTGCACCGCCTCGCGCCAAAGAGCGGCCTGCAGGCGGTTGGCGAGGTGGCCCGGCACCTCCTTGCGGATCTCGATCGGGTATTTGCCGATGGCGCGGTAGAAGCCCATCGCGGTCTCGATCGCCGCGCGCGTGCAGTGCGGCCCCACCACCTCCACCAGCGGCACCAGATGCGGCGGGTTGAACGGGTGGCCGATCAGGATGCGCTCCGGATGGGCACAGCCTTCCGACAGCCGGCTGGCGAGCAGGCCGGAGCTGGAGGAGGCGATCACCACATCCGCCCCCAGCACGGCGGCGATGCGCGGCAGCAATTGCAGCTTCACCTCGTAGCGCTCCGGCGCGTTCTCCTGCACGAACTGCGCGCCCTGCACCGCTTCCACCGGGTCGGTATGGAAGCTCCAGTTGTCAGGGTTGGCATCAGCCGTGGCGCCCAGGCGCTGCAGCACCGGCCAGGCGGCGGCGATGGTGCGGCGCACGAGGTCGGCCGCGTTGGGCGAGGGATCATACACCCGCACCTTCAGCCCGCGGCTGAGGAAGGCGGCGGTCCAGCTGGCGCCGATGGTGCCGGCGCCGATCACCGCGACCTGCCTGATCTCATTGCCCGTCATCGCTGTCTCCCCTGGGTGCGGCGCCAGAGTGCCTCGCCGCGATGGCCCGGAGAAGTGCCTCCGCTGCCTACCAGGACATCGTCGGGGCCTGCTTGGCCGTGGGCCGCACGTTGCGGCTGGCCGGGGTCCATTCCGTCACCGGCATGTAGCGCGGGGCGAGGAACTGGTAGGTGCGCATGATCAGGTCCCACGGCACTTCCTCGCCGGGATCGCTGGCGGCCCAGCCATCCAGGATCGACTGCCAGGCGCGCTGCTCGCGGTAGAGCTGGTCGCGGATCGAGCGGATGAAGGCCTGCTGGCTTTCCATGTTGCGCAGCGCGCTCATCACCTCGCCGGTCTGCGCCGCCAGCTCGTCGAAGCGCTCCTGGAAGGTCTGCCGGGCCGTGATCGCCAGGCGGGTCACGCGGCTGGCCGCCTCCTGGCGCTGGCTGTCGCCGCGATAGGCGGCCACGAGTCGCTCCAGCCGGTTGGTGATGGCCTGCACCGGGCGCAGCAGCCGGTCGCGCAGCGCCTCGATATAGGCCAGCTCGCCGGCCAGCTCCTGCACCAGCGCCACCACGGCGTCCCTGTCCGGCAGGCCCAGCTCCGTGGCGGCGCGCTCGAAGGCCAGTTGCACCTGCTGGCGCAATGCCGGCTCGTTTTCCAGCCGCAGCAGCGGGTCGCCCTTGGCCGGGTCCGCCGCTTCCGGGTCGATCCAGGAGAGCAGCTGCAGGCGGATGATGTTCATCGCCAGGCGCTTGTGCTCGGCCGAAGGCTCCCAGCTGGCGCGGCCGGTCAGCACCTCGCTGGGCAGCTTGTCGCCCAGGCTGAGGCCGCAGACATAATCGAGGCTCTCGGCAATGAGGCCGAGCATGCGCCCATCCGCGCTGTCGTCGCCGATGCCGAATTCGCGCTGCAGGGCGCGCAGCGGCACCACCGCCTCGCGGTCGCCCAGGGTCACCACCATCACCGGGGTGCCATCGGCACGGGCGCGGCGAAAGCTGACAGCGCCCAGCATGGTGAACACCTGGTGGTTCAGCAGGCAGCGCTCGGGTGGCGATTCGTCTTCCTGGGTCATGGTTCCGTCTCACGAGTGCAACCCAGTTTCGCTGTACGGAGTTAACGTCACACAAATAGGAGAACGTCCCATCCATCGCGAAATCATGTCATAGGATGGGGCATCTCAACTCCGAAGAAAGATTTGTCTCTCAAATTGAGATCATCCGAATCGCGTGAGATGCCCCCATGTCCCAGATCCGATCCAGCGACGCGACCGCCGGGTCCTTCCGCCCCAGGCGGGCCCCGCCCGTGGCCGTGCTGCATGAAACCCAGGCGGAGCGCGCCCATCTCCGCCGCCTGCGCCGCGACCTCAGCACCGCGGCAGAGCAGGAGGGATTCGTGCTGCACTACCAGCCGCGCGTGGCCCTGCGCAGCGGCGCCGTCACGGGGGCGGAAGCGCTGATCCGCTGGCCGCACCGCAAGCGCGGCCTGATGGCGCCCGGCTCCTTCATCCCGATCGCCGAGCAGGCCGGGCTGATCAGCGACATCGGCGCCTGGGTGCTGCGCGCCGCCTGCCTCTCCGCCGCCACCTGGAACCGCGACCTGCGCGTGGCCGTGAATGTGTCCGCCCGCCAGTTGCATGATCGCGAGCTGCTGCGCCAGATCGGCGAATCGATCGAAATCTCCGGCCTGCCGCCAGAGCGGCTGGAGATCGAGCTGTCGGAGGCGATCCTGCTGGATGACGACCTGGATACGCTGCTGGCGCTGTCGGCCATCCGCGACCTGGGCGTGGGCATCACGCTCGACGATTTCGGCTCCGGCGTGGCCAGCCTGTCGATGCTCAAGCGCCTGCCGCTGGAGCTGATCAAGCTGGACCGCAGCCTGGTGCGCACCCTGCCAGACGATGGCGAGGACGTGGCGATCGTGCAGGCGATCATCGACACAAGCCACGCGCTCGGCCTGGGCGTGGTGGCCGAAGGGGTGGAGACGGAAGCCCAGCGCAGCCTGCTCGCCGCATTGGGCTGCGACGAGGCGCAGGGCTACCTGTTCAGCCAGCCGCTGCCGGAAGACCAGTTCCGCGCCAACGCAAGCTTGTAGCACGGGGCTTGCGGGGGGCTGGGCGCGGGGCCATTACAGGCTGGTGAGCATCCCCCTCGAAGCCTTCATCCTCGACCATCTGCGCGCCCGCCTGCCGGGATCGGCTGATCCCGTGGAGGTGGCGCGCGCCTTCCAGGCCGCCACCCAGCCCGAAAGTGCGGATCCGGAGGCGTGGCACCGCCACCTTTCCGCCGTGCGGCGCGCGGCGGTTCGCCTGGCGGGGGAACGCCGGCTGGAGATCCTGCGCAAGGGCAAGCCGGTGCCGCCAGAGGCCGCGCGCGGCGTGATCCGCCTGCGCATGCTGCCCGAACCCGCCCCTGATGAGACAACCGCCGAGGGAGAGGCATGATGCGCCTTGCCGCCCTGCTCCTCGCCCTGCTGCTGCCGGCCTGCCGTGGCACCGGGGCCGATGGGCTGCCCGCGCCGGAGCCGATGGACATGGCCCATCTGTCCCGCCCCGGCACGCCCAACACCGCGCTCGCCGCACCGCCCGGCTTCAGCCCGGCGCCCGATCTCGAAACGCGCCGCTACCCCGTGCCGCCAGACCGGCTCTATGCCGCGATCCGCAGCGTGGCCCTGGCACAGCCGCGCACCCAGCTGCACGCCGCCTTCGATGACCGCATGCAGGCGCATTTCGTCGCCCGCAGCGCCCTGCTGAACTTCCCGGACCTGATCGCCGTGCAGGTCACGCCCGACTCAGGGCTGATCCTGTGGTCGCGCAGCATCTATGGCCGCTCCGATTTCGGCGTGAACCGCGCCCGGCTGGCAGCATGGCTGGCGGCGCTGGACGCGGCGTTGCCGCCCTCCTGAAACGCCCCTTAAACAAAAACGCCCCGCCGGCGTGCCGAAACACGCGGGCGGGGCGCCTGGGAAAAGCCCAGCCTAGCAGCGGGTGATCCAGCCCGAGGTGGTGTACACCCGCGTGCACTTGGATTGCGCATCCGCCTGGCTGCCAGCCAGCAGCGGGGCAAAGACGGCGGCGAACAGGGCCAGCGAGAGAATGGCGGCAATCTTGCGCATCGGGCACTCCATAAGCTGCGGCACTCACCCGGAGCCCGCGGATTGAAAAGCCGCTGCCTACGCTACGAAAGACTCGTTCCGCGTGCAACTGTAACGATTCATTAATCCAACACCCACGGCGAGACAATGCGGAACGATGCCCGTACGGCCGCTATTCCGCGTGGGACTGCACCACCGCCAGCACCTGGTCCCCGTAGCGCACCAGCTTGGAGGCGCCAACGCCCTTCACCTCGCCCAGCTCGCCCAGGCTGTCTGGCCGTACTGCGGCGATCTCGCGCAACGTGGTGTCGTGAAAAATCACGTAGGGCGGCACGCCCTGGGTCTTCGCCTCGCCGGCGCGCCACTGGCGCAGCGCCTCGAACAACCCGGCGGCCTCGGGGGAGCCGGTGGCCTCCAGCACCGCCGCGGCGCGCTTGGCCCGCAGCCGCGGCCGCGGCCCGGCCAGCGTGTCCTCGCGCAGCATCACCGTCTCCTGGCCCTTCAGGATCGGCCGCGCCTTCTCGTCCACCAGGCTCAGCGTGGCGAATTCGCCGGTATCGACGTTGAGCGCCCCGCGCGCCACCAGCTGGCGGATCACGCCGCGCCAGAACTCCTTGCTGCGCTCCGCCCCCACGCCGAAGGTCGGCAACCGGTCATGGCCCCGCTGCATGATCGCGTCGGTCACGGTGCCAAGCAGCACGGAAATCACATGCCCGGCGCCGAAACGCTGGCCGGTGCGGTACACGGCAGACAGCGCCTTCTGCGCATCGATCGTGCCGTCGAACAGCCCCACCGGGCTCTGGCAATTGTCGCAATGGCCGCAGGGCGCGGGCAGGTCCTCGCCGAAGCAGCCCAGCAGCTGGCGGGTGCGGCATTCCACCGTCTCCGTCAGCGAGATCATCATCTCCAGCCGCGCCCGCTTGGCACGCAGCTGCTCCTCCGGCGCGTTGGAGGAATTGAGCCAGTAGCGCGCCCGGGCGATGTCCTCCCCGCCATACAGCAGCAGCGTGTCGCTGGGCTCGCTGTCACGCCCGGCGCGGCCGATCTGCTGGTAGTAGGATTCCGGGCTGTCCGGCATGTCCAGATGCGCCACGAAGCGCACATCCGGCCGGTCGATCCCCATGCCGAAGGCGATGGTCGCCACGATCACCACCGGCTCGCCGGAGCGGAACCGCGCAGCCGCGGCGCGCTTGGTGGCGGGATCGAGCCCGGCATGGAAGGCGATGGCCGGATAGCCCTTGCCGGCCAGGGACTCGGCCATGCGCTCGGTCTTGGCCCGGCTGCCGCAATAGATGATGCCGGCCTCGCCCTTGTGGCGCTGCAGCAACGAAAGCAGCTGCTGCGTCTCGCCCACCTTGGCCTCGGCGGCCAGATGCAGGTTGGGGCGATGGAAGCTGGCCGCGAACACCTCGGCCGTGGGCATGTCCAGCGCGGCGAGGATGTCGTCGCGCGTGCGCGGATCCGCCGTGGCGGTCAGCGCCATGCGCGGCACGCCGGGGAAAAGCTGGGCGAGGCGGGCGAGGTCGCGATATTCCGGGCGGAACTCGTGGCCCCATTGGCTGACGCAATGCGCCTCGTCGATCGCCACCAGCGCCACTTCCTGGCGCTGCAGCCGCTCCAGCGTGCCCGGCGACAGCAGCCGCTCCGGCGACACGTACAGCAGGTCCAGCATGCCGGCATCCAGCTCGCGGCCGACGCGGCGATGCTCCTCCGGCTCCAGCTCGGAATGCAGCGCGGCCGCCGCCACGCCCACCTGGCGGAGTGCTGCCACCTGGTCGTCCATCAGCGCGATCAGCGGCGAGATCACGATAGCGGTGCCATGCCGGCACAAAGCGGGGATCTGGTAACACAGCGACTTGCCGCCGCCCGTGGGCATCAGCACCAGCGCATCGCCGCCGGCGAGCACATGGGTGATCGCCTGCTCCTGCAGGCCGCGGAAGCTGGGATAGCCGAAGACCCGGCGCAGCACGCCGCGCGGGTCGTCCGCCATCGGCGCATCCAGCGCCATGGGCGATGCGTCCATGCGGGGCTCAGCCAGCTCCGCTCACGGGGCGCGAACGACGATCTCCACGCGCCGCGCCTCCTCGCTGGTGCCAACCGCGTTCACCGAGCCCTCGCCCACGCGGGCGATGCGGGCCGGCGCGATGCCGGCCTCGGCGATCCGGTCGCTCACGAGCTGGGCGCGCAGCAGCGAAAGATACAGGTTGGCCTGGCGGCTGCCGGTGGTGCTGGCGAAGCCGAACACTTCCACCCGCATCGCCGGGTTCTGCCGCGCATAGTTGGCGGCCGCGGCCACCACGTCCTGCGCGGTCGGGTCCATCTCACCGGACCAGGAATGGAAGAACACGATGAACTTCTGCTCGGCCCGCGCCGGAACGGCAGACACGGCCAGCAGGGCGGCGAAGGCGGCGGTCAGGATCGCGATGCGGCGGCGCATGCCGGAGACTCCGTGCAGGATAAGGCCCCTAGGTGCGCCAGCGGCGCGGGCCGCGTCAATCGCGGATACGGCCCCGCACTGGTCTCCTCCCGCCGCCGCCGCGGCGAGGCCTCATCCCGCCGCCGCCACGGCGCGGCCGGCGGAAAGCCGCCAGATCCGGTCCAGCCGCTCCGCCCCGGTCAGCCGATGGGCGATCAGCAGCACGGTGCGCCCGGCGGCACCCTCGTTCAGCGCCTGGAAGAATTCCCGCTCCGTGGCGGCATCCAGCCCCGCACAGGGCTCGTCCAGCACCAGGATCGGCGCTTCGGACAGCAACGCCCGCGCCAGCGCCAGCCGCCGCCCCTGCCCGCCCGAAAGCCCCAGCCCGCCCTCGCCCAGCCAGGTGTCCAGCCCCTGCGGCAGGGCGCGCACCACCTCGGCCAGCCGTGCCGCCTCCAGCGCCGCCCAAAGCCGCGAATCGTCCGCCGCCGCGCCGGGGGGCAGGCCGAGGGCGAGGTTGGCGCGAATCGTGTCGCTGAACAGATGCGTGGCCTGGGAGAGCCAGGCGCAGCGCGCCCGCACCGCATCATCCCCCAGCGCGGCGATATCGGTGCCACCGAGCAGGATCCGCCCCTCCTGCGGCCGTGCCACCTTCAGCAGCAATGCGGCCAGCGTGGACTTGCCGGCGCCAGAGGGCCCCAGCAGCGCCACCCGGCTGCCCTGCGGGATATCGAGCGTGAGCCCGTCCAGCACCTTCGGCCGGTCCGCCGCCCAGGCAAAATGCACGCCGTCGAACCGGATCGCGCTGCCGGCGGGCATGGGCGCCGGGGGCATGGAAGCTTGCGGCAACGGCCCGTCGGCCACCTCCAGCACCCGCCCGGCGGCACGCGCCGCATGCCCTGCGGCCACGCCCACGCGCGGCAGGATCGCCACCGCTTCGAACGCCGCCACCACCAGGAAGGCCACCGCCACCAGCGCCGCGTTGCCCTGGCCGAGGGCGAAGACCAGCACCGCCAGCAGCGCCGCCTGCCCGGCCAGGAACGCCGCCGCCCCGGCCAGCGCCGCGCGCGTGGCCAGCGTGTGCTGGGCGGAGAGCAGCCCGGCCTCGCGCCCCTGCACCGTGGCCAGCATCCGCCCCTCGGCCCCAAAGGCGCGCACCTCGCGCAGCCCGGCCAGCGTATCCAGGCACGCGATGCGCAGCCCGGCGAAGGCCCCGGCGATGCGCCCACTCTCCCGCCAGCTGATCCGTGCGGCCAGCAAGGGCAGCCCGAAGGCGGCCAGCGCGAACAGCGCCACCACCACCACGGCCAGCGCCACATTCACCGCCCCGATCACCCAGGCCAGCACCGGCAGCAGCAACGCCGCCCCGGCCAACGGCACCAGGATGCGGATATAAAGAATGTCCAGCGCCTCGATATCGCCCACCAGGCGCGACAGCACGTCCCCGGCACGCCGGAACCCCAGCCCGCCGGCGGCACGTGCCGCCAACCCGCGGAAAAACCACACCCGCAACGCCGCCAAAGCGCGAAACAGCGCATCATGCGTGGCCATGCGCTCGCCGTAGCGCAGCACGATGCGCAGCGCGCCCAGGCTGCGCAGCGCCACGGCGGCCGCAACCGGCCCCGCCACCGCCCCGCCCAGCGCCGCGGCCCCCACGGTGAACCCGGCCTGCGTCATCAACAGCAACGCCGCGAGCAGTGCGGCCAGGGAGAGCACCACCCCGGCCGTCAGCCAGCCCGCCTGCGGGCGCCACAGCGCCATGATGCGCCACAGCGCGCTCATGCCACCCCGCGCCCCAGCTGCACGCGCCCATCGCGCAGATCCAGCCGCCGGCCGGAAAACGCATGCGCCGCGGCGGCATGGCTCGCCAGCACCACGGTGCGGCCCAGCGCCAGCCGCCGTAGCCCATCCAGCACCTCGGCCTCCGTCGCGGGGTCCAGATGCGCCGTCGGCTCGTCCAGCAGCAGCAGCGGCGCGTTCTTCAGGAAGGCACGCGCAATCGCCACGCGCTGCGCCTGCCCGCCGGAAAGCCCGTAGCCGCCCTCACCCACCGGCGTGTCGAGCCCCTGCGGCAGGGCGGCGAGCACCGGATCAAGCCGGGCGAAGCGCGCCGCCTCCTCCACCTCCGCATCGCTCGCCTCCGGCCGGGCGAAGCGGATGTTGTCGCGGATCGTGCCGGCGAACAGCACCGGGCGCTGGCCGATCCAGGCCACCAGCCGCGCCTGCGCCGCCGGCACCAGGGTGGCGATATCCGCCCCGTTCAGCGTCACCCGCCCGCTTTCCGGCCGCACGAAGCCCAGCAGGATCTCCAGCACGCTCGATTTCCCGGCCCCCGAAGGCCCGGTCAGGATCAGCGTCTCCCCGGCCGGCACGCGGAACGAAACCCCATCCAGCGCCCTGCCCCGGCTGGCATCCCAGGTGAGGCACACATCCTCGAACGCCACCGCCACGCCGCGCGCGGCCACATTGCGCACCGGCAGCGCGGGCGGCACCGGCGGCGGCGCCGGCAGCGCGGCCAAAGCTTCCGCCGCCGGGCCGGCATGGCTGCGATCCTGATAGGCGGCGGCGAAACCACGCAGCGGGGCGAAGAATTCCGGCACCAGCAGCAGCACCAGCAGCGCATCGCCGGGCCGCACGAGCGACCCATCCGCCAGCCCCGCGGCATAGCGCAGCGCCAGCACCACGATCCCCACGGCGAAGGCGAGATCCATTGCCGCCGACGACAGGAACGCCAAGGAGAGCACCTTCAGCGTCCGCCGCCGCAGCTCATGCGCCGCCCGGCCCAGCGCCTGCGCCTCCGCCTCGGCATGCCCCGCGAGCACGATGGTGGCGATGCCCCGCACCCGATCGACAAAGCGCGCCTGCAGCCGCGTCATGGCGGTAAACTGCCGCCGTGCCGCCGCCGCGGCCCCCAGCCCGGCCAGCCCCATCGCCGCCGGCACCAGCAAGCCAGCACCGGCCAGGATCGCGGCGGCGATCGGATCCACCCACAGCACCACCAGCACCACCAGCGCCGGCCCGGCCACCGCCAGCATCGCCGCCGGCAGCCAGCGCGCGAACAACCCCTCCAGCGCCTCCACCCGGTCCACCACCACGGTGGCCAGCTCCGCGGAATGATGCCGGCGCAGCAGCGCGGGCCCGGCCGCCAGCATCGCCCCCAACGCCTCGCTGCGCAGCCGGCGGCGGGAAGCGGCGCCGGCATCGAACCCGGCGCGCTCAAACAGCACGCCCAACCCGGCCCGCAGCAGCGCCAGCCCCGCGAAACCCAGCAGCGGCCCCACCGCCTCGCCCAGCCCGGCGCCATCCAGCGCCAGCTGCAGCGCCCGCGCCGCGCACACCGCCTGGCCGATCGCGGCCACGATGCCCAGCAGCCCGAACGCCGCCACCGGCAACGCCTCCCGCCGGGCCGCGCGCAGGCGCAGGCGCAGCCAGTGGCCCGCCGGGGCGTGCGAGGCCTCGCCCTGCGGCGGCGGCCGGTGTTCCGAGTCGTTCATCAGGAAGCAGGATTTAGCCGAACCGGCCCGGTTTGGAATGGCCCATCAATGCATCACGTCGCCGCCGTTGGGGGAGAGTGTGGCCCCCACATAAAACCCGCCCTGCGGCCCGGCCAGCAGCAGCGCGGTGGCGGCGATCTCCTCCGCCGTGCCGAACCGCCCGGCCGGCAGCCGCGCCTCGAACGCGCGGCGCCATTCCGGCGAGTTGCGCCGCATCAGGTCGGTGTCGATCGGCCCGGGCGCGATCGCGTTCACCCGCACCCCCTTCGGCGCCGCCTCCCACGCCAGCGCGCGGGTAAACCCGGCAATCCCCGCCTTGGCCGAGCAGTACGGCGTGATATCCGGCCCGCCCTTGATCCCCAGCTGGCTCGCCACGTTGATGATGCAGCCGCGCCCGCGCGCCACCATGGCGGGATAGACATTCTGGGCCATGAAGAACATGCCCTTCAGATGGGTATCCAGGATCGCGTCGAAATCCGCTTCTGTCATCAATTCAAATGGTTTTCGGATGTTGCTGCCGGCATTATTGAACAACACATCCACCGTGCCGAGCTGCTCCGCCACCCAGCCCGCGAATGCCCGCCCGGCCGCGATATCCGCCACGTCGCAGCCGCGCTGCACCACGCGCCGGCCCAGGGCGGCGATCTCGGCCGCCGTCTCCGCTGCCTTCTCATCGTCGTTCAGGTGGCAAAAGCCGATATCCGCCCCCTCCCGCGCAAAGGCCAGCGCCACCGCCCGCCCGATCCCGCGCGACCCGCCCGTCACCAGCGCCACCTGCCCTGCCAGTTGCATCGTCATCCCTCCCCGTGTGCAGTGCCGATCATGGCACGCCCCAGGCATGGAAAGCAGGGGGCCCCTGCCTGAACCGGAGGGCTTTCGCATGATGGGTACATTGGCGGTCGCGGCGGGCGGGGCGGTGGGCAGCGTGCTGCGCTACTGGGGCACGCTGCTGGCGGCGCGCATCGGCTGGGTGGAATTCCCCTGGGCCACCATCGTCATCAACGTGCTCGGCAGCTTCGTCATCGGCTGGTTCGCCGCCGCCACCCTGCCCGGCGCCGCCCACCCGGCCAGCCAGGAGATCCGCCTGCTGGTCATGACCGGCCTGTGCGGCGGCTTCACCACCTTCTCCGCCTTCAGCCTGCAAACACTGGACCTGCTGCGCGCCGGCGACTTTACCGGGGCGGCAGCCAATGTTCTGCTCTCTGTCCTGCTATGCCTCGCCGCCACCGCCGCCGGCTACTGGCTCGCTGCCACCGCCTGACCACCCGGAGTTCCGACATGTCCGATGCCGACCTGCTGTTCATGTCCGCCATGGAAGCCGCCGCCCTGATCCGGCGCGGCAAGCTTTCCCCGGTGGAATATGTCGATGCGATCCTGTCCGGCATCGAGCGTGCGAATCCGAAGCTGAACGCCTTCAGCCATGTCATGTCCATGCACGCCCGGCGCAGCGCCATGGCCGCCGAACAGGCGGTGCGCCGCGGCGACGACCTCGGCCCGCTGCACGGCGTGCCCGTCTCCATCAAGGACCTGGTGGAGGTGGATGGCGTGCCCTTCCGCCGCGGAACCGCCATCTTCGCCGATGCCGTGGGCGAGAAGGACGACATCACGGTGCAGCGCCTGCGTGCCGCCGGCGCCATCATCCTGGGCAAGACCACCACCCCCGAATTCGGCGTGAAGGCCCTCACGGACGGGCCGAGCTTCGGCATCACCCGCAACCCCTGGAACCTCGAACGCACCCCCGGCGGCTCCTCGGGCGGTGCCGCCGCCGCCGTCGCCGCCGGGCTCGGCCCGCTCGGCCTGGGCACCGATGGCGCCGGCTCCATCCGCGGCCCCGCCGCCGCCTGCGGCCTGGTGGGCCTGAAGCAGACCCTCGGCGTCGTCCCGCGCGAAGACCCCGCCGACGCGCTCGGCAACACCACCTATGCCGGCCCGATCACCCGCACGGTTACTGACGCCGCCGTGATGCACGCGGTGCTGGCAGGCGATGGCGCCCCTGCCCCGCTCAGCCTCGACCCCTGGGCCATCACGCCCGCCCCGCAGGGCCGCCTGCGCCCGCTGCTGATCGGCGCCAAAGCCACCGGCCTGCGCCTGGGCTACTTCGCCCGCTGCGCCAACCCGCTGGTCGCCAAGGATGTCACCGCCAACACCAACGCCATGCTCCAGACACTCACCGAACTGGGCGCGGAAGTGGAGGAACACACCGAAGCGTTCGACTGGGCCGAGCCGCCGGGCCGCGTGCTCTACCAGGCCGGCATCGCCGTCGGCATGGCCAAGTATCTGCCCAAGTGGCAGAACCAGATGGACCCCGTCACCCTGGCCTTCGCCGAGCGCGGCACCCGCTTCACCCTGGCCGACTGGCGGGAAGCGGAATGGGCCCGCACCGCCCTGTTCCGCGCCGTGCAGGGCCTGTTCGAGCAGTACGACCTGCTGGTGATGCCCACCATGGCCCGCACCGCCCTGCCCGTCGGCCACGACGCCGCCAACGACCAGGTGATGGTGGATGGCGTGCCCACCGGCATCACCCGCCAGGGCTGGACCGCCTACCAATACCCCTTCAACCTCACCGGCCACCCCGCACTCACCATCCCCTCCGGCTTCGGCACCGATGGCCTGCCCACCGCGCTGCAGATCGTCGGCCCCTGGGGCAGCGAGACGGACATATTGCGCCTCGGCGCCATGCTGGAGCAGGCCCGCCCCTGGGCGCAGCACCGCCCGCCGGTGCACGGCGCGGCATGAGGCTGCTTGCCGCCCTCCTCGTGCTGGCGGTCAGCCCCGCCCTGGCCGCCGGCCCGCCGCAATACGTCGCCGGCCCCGCCAGCGGCTACCAATACGATTGCCGGCAGGAAAAGCAGCCCGTCCCGTCCCTCGCCACCCTGGTCACGGAAATCCCGGATCTCGATGGCGACGGCCTGCCGGACCACGTGGTCGATTCGGCCAAGGGCTGCGCCGCGGTGCGCGCGCTCTACTGCAACGAGGCCGAGGGCTGCACCCTCCAGATCTACCTCTCCAGCTGGTCCGGCATCGCCGAGCGCTACAAGGCCCGCCAGTGGAAGCCGGACCGCGCCACCCGCCCCGCCACCCTGTCCATCACCACCGGCGGCCCGGAATGCGGCGGCGCCCCCGAATGCACCCTCACCCTGCGCTGGACCGGGCAGCGCCTGCTCCCGGTGCGCTGACCCCGGCCGCGAGCCATGCCGCCTGCGCAATACATTGCCAATTTGTATGCGCGCAGAAAGGGTCATTGACGGCCACGCGAGCACCTGCCTAACGTCCCAGCATAATGAGCGCTGCGACGGAATTTCGTCCACGCCAAAGGGGAAACGCGCGGGGATGGACGAACTCGTTCGCCTGCTGCAATTGGCCATCAACGGTACAGCCGCAGGCTGCATCTATGGGCTGGTCGCGCTTGGCTTTGTGCTGATCTACAAGGCCACCGAAATGGTGAACTTCGCCCAGGGCGAGCTGATGATGCTCGGGGCGTTCTTTGCCTATACCTTCATTGGCATGTGGGGGCTCAACTACTGGGCCGGCTTCGCACTCGCCATCGCCGCCACCGCCGCCTTCGGCTACGCGCTGGATGCCGTGGTGCTGCGCCGCGTGATCGGCCAGCCGCAATTCGCGGTTGTCATGCTCACCCTGGGCCTGGCCTTCATCTTCCGCGCCGTGGCCGGCGCCGTCTGGGGCTACGACAGCGTCGGCTTCCTCACCCCCTTCACCAACAAGGTGGCGGATTTCGGCGGCGGCGTGATCCTGGGGCAGGACAACGTCTCGATCATCGTCGGCACCGTCATCCTCTGCGCCGTGCTCTACGTCTTCTTCAGCCGCACCCCGCTGGGCATCGCCATGCAGGCCAGCTCGCAGAACCAGCTGGCCGCCTACTACATGGGCATTCCGGTGCGCACCGTCTTCTCGCTCATCTGGGCAATCAGCGCCGGCGTCTCGGCCGTGGCCGCGGTGCTGCTGGTGCCGGTCTCCATGATCGACGTGAACATGGGCATCCTCGGCTTCAAGGCCTTCGCCGCCGCCGTGCTGGGGGGCTTCGGCTCCATCCCCGGCGCCTTGGTCGGCGGCATCATCGTGGGCATCACGGAGCAGTTCGCCGGGCGCTTCCTGCCGGCCGGCTCCATGGAGCTCACATCGAACATCGTGCTGCTGGGCGTGCTGATCGTCTGGCCGCAGGGCCTGTTCGGCCAGGTCATCCGCAAGCGGGTCTAGGGGCACACCGATGCGCGCGATGTTCAGAACAAGCTACGCCCAAGACCTTCTGCTGGCCCGCAGCCCCGCCGCCTGGGGCTGGTACGGCCTGCTGATGCTGGTGCTGCTCGCCATCCCACATGTGCTGGGCGAGTTCTACGTGGGCGAAATGGCCGGCGTGTTCGTGTTCGCCATTGCCGGCGTCGGGCTGATGCTGCTGATCGGCTACACCGGCCTGGTCAGCCTCGGCCATGCCGCCTTCCTCGGCATCGGCGCCTACACCAACGCCATCCTGCTCACCAAGGGCGTGCCGTTCATCTTCTCCCTGCCCGCCGCCGGCCTTCTCACCGCCCTGTTCGGCGTGCTGATCGGCATCCCCACCCTGCGCATGAGCGGCCTGTATCTCGCCATCGCCACGCTCGCCTTCGGCAGCATCGTCGGCATCGTGCTGGAGAAATGGCACGGCCTCACCGGCGGGTTCGACGGCCTGGCCGTGCCCACCCCGGCGATCTTCGGCTACGTGATCGAGGGCCGCACCGGCGTCTATTACCTCTCGCTCGCCATCCTGGTGGCCGTGTTGCTGGTGGCCATGAACATCCTGCGCTCGCCGCTCGGCCGCGCCATGGTCGCCATCCGCGACAGCGAGATCTCCGCCCAATCCATGGGCATCCACCTCGCCTTCTACAAAACCGTGGCCTTTGCCATCAGCGCCGGGATCACCGGCCTCGCGGGTGCCGCCTACGGCCACTACACCAACTACCTGGCGCCAGACGGCTTCGGCATCCTGCTCTCCATCCAGCTCGTCACCATCGTCTTCATCGGCGGGCTCGGCTCGCTGCACGGTGCGATCTTCGGGGCCATCTTCATCTCCATGCTGCCCCAGGCCATCGCGCTCAGCCGCGACAGCCTGCCCTTCGGCATCGGCCGCCTGCCCGGGCTGGAGCCGAGCCTGTTCGGCATCATCCTCGTGCTGGTGATCATGTTCGAGCCCGCCGGCATCAACGGTCGCTGGCTGAAGGCCAAGCGCTGGTTCGGCGAATTCCCGCTGCACCGCCGCGCCGCCTTCCGCCGCCAGAAATCCTACGCCAAGTCGGAGCGGCTGCGATGAGCCAGGATGACAGCTACTTCGCAGCCCGCGACCTCTCCATGCGCTTCGGCGGCATCCGCGCCGTGGAAGGTGTCACCTTCGATGTCCGCAAAGGGGAGGTGTTCTCGATCATCGGCCCCAACGGCGCCGGCAAGACCACCATCTTCAACATGATCAGCCGCATCTACACGCCATCAGGCGGCAGCCTGCACTTCGCCGGGCAGGATATCACCCGCATCGCCCCGCACCGCATCGCCGGCCTCGGCATCGCGCGCACCTTCCAGAACATCGAGCTGTTCAGCCACGCGACCCTGCTGCAGAACCTGCTGATCGGCCGCCACGCCCATTCCCACGTGCCGATCCTCTCCCAGCTCGCCTTCCTCCCCTCCGTCCGCCAGGCCGAGATCGACCACCGCCGCAAGGCCGAGGAGGTCATCGAATTCCTCGGCCTGCAGCGCTACCGCGACCAGCTCATCGCCAACCTGCCCTACGG
The DNA here is from genome assembly GCA_947460455.1 of Rhodospirillales bacterium. Lineage (GTDB taxonomy): Bacteria > Pseudomonadota > Alphaproteobacteria > Acetobacterales > Acetobacteraceae > CAMDGX01. Next base: position 15,717 of record CANHKG010000013.1, read on the forward strand.
CGTGCGCAAGGTGGTGGAACTCGGCCGCGCGCTCTGCATCGAGCCCAAGCTCCTCCTGCTGGACGAACCCTCCTCCGGCCTCAATGTGGAGGAGACGGAGGAGATGGGTTTCTGGATCCAGGACATCCAGAAGGACCTCGGCATCACCATCATCATGGTCGAGCACGACATGAAGCTGGTCTCCGCCGTCTCCAACCGCGTCCTGGCACTCAACCAGGGCCGCATCCTGTCCATGGGCACCTCCGCCCAGGTCCAGTCCGACCCCGAGGTGATCCGCGCCTATATCGGCGGCGCCCCAGAGCCCGCGAAGGAGGCCGCCGAATGAGCCAGGCTCCCCTCCTCAAGGTTGCCCCACTTCTTCAAGTATCGGGCATAGACACCTACTACGGCCCCATCCAGGCCATCCGCGGTGTCACGCTCGAAGTTCCGGAAGGCCGCATCGTCACCGTGCTCGGCGCCAACGGTGCCGGCAAAACCACCATCCTGCGCACCATCTCCGGCGTGCTGGACCCCGATCGCGGCGAGATCGCCTTCCAGGGCCAGGACATCATGGGCTTCACGCCGGATCGCGTGATGCGCTCCGGCATCTGCCACTCCCCGGAAGGCCGCGAGATCTTCCCCTTCCTCACCGTCGCCGAAAACCTGCGCATGGGCAGCTACACGCGCACGGACAAGGACGAGGTCGCCCGCGACCTGGAGATGTGCTTCGGCTACTTCCCCCGCCTCAAGGAACGCGCCGACCAGCGCGCCGGCCAGCTTTCCGGCGGCGAGCAGCAGATGCTGGCGATCAGCCGCGCCCTGATGGGCCGCCCGAAGCTGCTCCTGCTGGATGAGCCCTCGCTCGGCCTCTCGCCCCTGCTCACCCTGCAGATCTTCGAGATCGTGAAGCGCATCAACCGCGAGCGTGGCGTGTCCATCCTGCTGGTGGAGCAGAACGCCCACATCGCGCTGCAAACCGCCGATTACGGCTACGTGCTGGAGGTCGGGCGCATCGTCATGGAAGACACCTGCCAAAGCCTGATGCAGCGCGACGACATCCGCGAGTTCTACCTCGGCCACAAGGAGGAAGGCGCCCGCGGCCAACGGCGCTGGAAGAAGAAGAAGCTGTGGCGCTGAACATGCAAACCCTCCCCGCCCTGCTCGCCGCCCGCATCTCTGCCCACGGGCCGGAAACCATCCTGCGCCGCAAGGAACGCGGCATCTGGCGCGCCATCTCCTGGTCCGAGCTCGGCGCCCGCCAGCGCGCCATCGGCTGCGCGCTCCGTGCCGATGGCGTCCAGCCCGGCGAAGTCGTCGGCATCATCTCCGAAGCCACGCCGGATTGGATCGCCGCCGACCTGGCCATCCTGGCGATTGGCGGGGTGACCCTGGGGCTCACCCCAACAGACGCCGGTCCCGCCGTCGCCGCCATGCTGCAGGATTCCGGCTGCACCACGCTCTTCGTTGAAGGCGAGGAACAGCTGGACAAGGTGCTGCAGCTCCGCGAGACCTGCCCCGCCCTCAGGCGCATCATCATCATGGACATGAAGGGCCTGCGCGACTTCGCGGACCCCATGTGCGTGGGGCTGGACAGCCTCGCCACCGCCGGCGAAGCCGCCGACCGTGCCCACCCCACCTTTTGGGACCAGGGCATCGCCGCCATCGCGCCCGATGACCTCGCCGTGCTCGCCTACACCGCCGGCACCACCGGCGCGCCGCGCGGCGTCATGCTCACCCACCGCAACATCATGGCCCAGCTCGAAGGGGCTGCCGCCATGACCGGCCTCGGCCCGCAGGATGAGCGCCTGGCCTTCCTGCCGCCCAGCCAGATCACCGAGCGCGTCCTCGGCCTCTACCTCTCGCTCCATGCCCGAACCGTCAGCAACCTGGTCGAGAACGCGGAAACCGTGCCGGAGAACCTCGCCGAGGTCCGCCCCACGGTGATGATCGCCATCCCGCGCGTCTGGCAGAAATTCTACGCCCGCGTTGCCGTCGCCGCCGCCGGGGCCACCCGCCTGCAAAGCGCGGCCTTTGATTGGGCGCTGGCCACCGCCTCGCGCGGCGTCGATGCCGAACTCGCCGGCCGCACCGGGCAGGCCTCGCCGCTCGCCGGCCTCGCCGATGCCCTGGTGCTCAAGCGCGTCCGCGCCACCATCGGGCTCGACCGCCTGCGCGTCGCCTGGGTCGGCGGCGCCCCGGTCTCCCCTGCCCTGCTGCGCTGGTACCGCGTCATGGGCATCGACCTGCGCGAGGTCTATGGCCTCACCGAATGTGGCGGCCTGGCCACCGCCACGCCGCAGGGCCGCCTCGTCCACGGCAGCGTCGGCGCCACCGTCGCCCATGGCGAGATCGCCCTCTCCCCGGAAGGCGAGGTCCTCGTCCGCGGCGCCCATGTCTGCGCCGGCTACTGGAACGACGAGCAAGCCACAAGCGCCGCCTTCGCCGATGGCTGGCTGCGCACCGGCGACCTCGGCCGTCTCGAAGGCGGAATGCTCACCCTGGCCGGCCGCACCGAAGACGTGCTCACCCTGCCCGACGGCACCCAGCTCAGCCCCGCCACGATGGAGAACGAGCTGGCCCTCAGCCCCTACATCGCCGATGCGCTGGTGCTGCAGCAGGGTAGCCAGCTCATCGCCCTGCTGATGGTGGAGCAGGAAGCGCTGGAAGGCTGGGCGCAACAGAACGGCATCGCCTTCACCGGCTTCCAGGGCCTGCTGCGCGCGCCAGAGGCCCTGGCCCTCGTCGCCCAGGCCGTGGAGTCCGCCAATGGCCGCGCCCCCGGCAATCGCCGCATCGCCCGCTTCCGCCTGCTCGACCGTGCCCTTGGGCCAGACGACCCGGAGCTGACCCCCATGATGAAGCTCCGCCGCGCGGTGGTGCTGCAGCGTTTCCGCCCGCTCGTCGAAGAGATGGCGGCGGAAGAGACAAGCCGCGTCGCCTGAACCGTCGGCAGGCACGCGGCCGGGGCGCACGCCCCACAGAATTCCGGCGAGATTGAAGGAGGGACGAATGCGTCGACACATCCTGGCCGCCGCGGGCGCACTTGCGCTCTCCGCGGTCCTGCCGTTCTCCGCCAACGCACAGGCCGTGCGCGGCGTCACCGACACGGAAATCGTGATCGGCACCTATACCGACCTCTCCGGCGTCACCGTCGCCTGGGGCGTCAACAACTCCAACGCCATCCGCCTCGCCTTCGATGAGATCAACGCCAAGGGCGGCATCCACGGCCGCAAGATCCGCTACATCCTGGAAGACAACCAATACCAGGTGCCGCGCTCCATCCAGGCCGCCAACAAGCTCATCAACCGCGACAACGTGTTCCTGCTGATCGCCAATGGCGGCACGCCGATGAACAACGCGGTCATGCCCGACCAGCTCGCCAAGGGCGTGCCGAACATGTTCCCGCTCACTTCGGCCCGCTCGATGTACGAGCCGTACCACCGCCTCAAGTTCGGCCTCGCCTCCTCGTACTACGACCAGATGCGCTCCGCCGTGAAGCTGCTGGCCGAGCGCGGCCGCAAGAAGATCTGCGCGATGTACCAGGATACCGATTTCGGCCGCGACGTGATGGATGGCGCCCGCGACCAGCTCAAGGCGATGAACATGTCGCTGGCCGCCGAAACCGCCCACAAGCCGACGGATGCCGATTTCTCCGCCTCGGTCGCCAAGCTGAAGGATGCCGGCTGCGACGCCATCCTGCTCGGCACCATCGTGCGCGACACCAACCAGATCGTCGCCGCCGTGCGCAAAACGGGCTGGGACGTGCCGATCATGGCCCAGGTCGCCGCCTATGACAGCGCCGTGGCCGAAGTCCCCGGCGGCGTCACCGAAGGCGTGGAGTGCATGACCTCCGTGCTCTTCGTCGGCAAGGACGACCCCCGCCCGGCGGTGCAGACCTTCCTCAAGTCCTATCGCGAGAAATTCGGCCGCGACCCGAACTTCGCCGCCCAGATCGGCTATTCCGCCGCCCAGGTGCTGATCCAGGGCCTGCAGAACGCCGGCCGCAACCTCACGCTGGACAGCTTCATCGCCGGCATGGAGAGCATCAAGAACTTCGACGACATCTTCGGCTCGCCGTCGATGAGCTACGGCCCCAACATCCGCCAGGGCTCCAACAAGAGCTACGTGGCGGTGGTCAAGAACGGCAAGTGGGAGCAGTCGCTCAAGGAGCCGATCGGCTACTGATCCCCGGCCCAGCCGGACCGGAAGGGCCCCGCGGCAACGCGGGGCCTTTTGTTTCATGATCATCCCACACCATTGTGATGGTTCCCCATGACTAGAACCTCCCATATCCATCATATGCCTTATAACACTTTAACATCATCAAAATTTCCCAATATTATGATATAACACCTTCATTCCTGGTTCAGCACAATCGGCGCCAGCCGCCGCTTGCGCTCCCTGCCCCACCACCGCGATACTCACGCCACGCGATGCGAGCCTTCCCGCCATGAACATCCACGTGCCACCCAAGGCCCGCCTGATGATCGAGGTCGTCCACGACCTCGTCTGCCCCTGGTGCTATCTCGGCGTCCAGCGCCTGCTGCGCACCCTGCATCGCCGGCCCGACATCGCCTCCACCCTGGTCTGGCATCCGTTCCTGCTGAACCCCGACATGCCCCGCCTCGGCATGGCCCGCAGCGACTACGTGGTGCGCAAGTTCGGCGGCGAGGATCGCGCCCGCCGCCTCTACGCCTCCATCACCGAGATCGGCCGCCCCGAAGGCATCACCTTCCGCTTCGAGCGCATCCGCCGCACCCCCTCCTCCGTCGATGCCCACCGCCTGGTCCGCTACGCCGCCCGCGAAGGCCGCGCCGACGAAATGGCCATGTCCCTCTTCGCCGCCCATTTCACCGAAGGCCTTGATATCGGAGACGTCTTCATCCTCACCGCGCTGGCCGGCTCCGTCGGGCTGGACATGGCCGCCACCCGCGATTTCTTGGAAAGCGACGCAGAACACGATGCCATCCATGCCGAGAACCTGCGCGCCCACCGCCTCGGCATCAACGGCGTGCCCTGCTTCGTCCTCGGCGGCCGCCACGCCATCGCCGGCGCCCAGGAAGCCGAAGTGATCGAGCGCCTGCTCGACGTGGCGCTGCTGGAAGACTGATGCCGGCCCGCGCCGCCCTCCTGGTCCTCAACGCCGGCTCCTCCTCGCTCAAATTCGCCGCCTACACGCTCGAATCCGCCATCCCGCGGGAACGCATCGCCGGCCAGGTCGAAGGGATCGGCGCCCACGCCCGCTTCACCGCGCACGACGCCACCGGCACCTCACTCGCCACCGAAACCTTGCCGGAACCCGCCACCCACGCCGCCGCCGTCGCCGCCGTCATCGGCCTGCTGGAACGCAGCCTGGCAGCTGCCCGCGTCATCGCCGTCGGCCACCGCGTGGTCCATGGCGGCCCCCGCCACGCCGCCCCCGCCCAGATCGACACCCAGCTCCTCGCCGACCTCCAATCCCTCATCCCCCTCGCCCCGCTGCACCAGCCGCACAACCTCGCCGGCATCGATGCCGCGATGGCGCATTTTCCCGATGTCCCCCACATCGCCTGCTTCGACACCGCCTTCCATCGCACCCAGCCCTGGGAAGCCGAAACCTTCGCCCTGCCGCCGCACTTCTACGAGCAAGGCATCCGCCGCTACGGCTTCCACGGCCTGTCCTACGAATTCATCGCCCGCACCCTGGCCGCCCAGCACCCGGACCTCGCCGCCGGCCGCGTCATCGCCGCCCATCTCGGCAACGGCGCCTCGCTCTGCGCCATCCAGGCCGGCCGCAGCATCGCCACCACCATGGGCTTCACCGCGCTCGATGGAATCCCCATGGGCACCCGCACCGGCAGCATCGACCCCGGCGTGATCCTGCACCTGCTCGGCACCATGGGCATGCCCCTCGCCGAGGTCACCCGCCTGCTCTACAGCGGCAGCGGCCTCAAGGGCATGTCCGGCATCAGCCAGGACGTCCGCGAGATCGAAGCCGCCGGCACCGAGCAGGCAAGCCGCGCCCTCTCCCACTTCGCCTGGCGCGTCCGCCGCGAAATCGGCGCCCTCGCCGCCACCCTCGGCGGCCTCGATGCCCTGGTTTTCACCGCCGGGATCGGCGAACACTCCGCCCGCCTGCGCGCCGCCATCTGCGAGAACCTCGCCTTCCTCGGCATCACGCTGGACCCCGCCCGCAACGCCGCCAACGCCCCCACCATCTCCAACGGCACCACCCCCGTCCTCGTCCGCCACACCGATGAGGAACGCATGATGGCGCTCCACGTGCTCGAAGTGCTCGCCGCCTGACCTACTTGCGCGTCACGATCAGGCACGCCACCACGATCAGCCCCGCGCCCAGCCACACCGCCAGCGCCGGCACCTCGCCGAAAAACAGATACCCCACCGCCGCCGCATAGGGCAGCGCCAGGTAATCCACGATCGCCAGCACCCCCGCCCGCGCCCGCCCGAACGCCCAGGTCAGCAGGAAATGGCCAGACACGCCAAGCACCGCCACCAGCGCGAACACCCCCCACACCAGCGCCGAGGGCGCCTGCCACCCAACCACCGCGAAAGGTGCGGCCAGGAACGCCGGCACAATGTGCAAAATCAACACGATGGAGGTCGCGCTGTCCTTCTTCGCCTGCCGCCGCAGCAACACCGTGTTCAGCGCATAGGTCACCGCCGAGCCCACCGCCGCGGCAATCCCGATCACATCCCCACTCAGCCCCTCCGCCTCCGAAAGCGGCCCCCAGGCAATCACCCCCACGCCCGCCAGGCCCAGCAGCACCGCCCCCAGCACATCCGCCCGCAGCTTCTCCTTCAGGATCAACGCCGCCAGCGTCGCCACCAGCAGCGGCCCCAAATACGAAAGCGCCAGCGCCTCCGCGAACGGCAACCGCCGCAGCGCCGTGAAAAACAGGAACGTCGAGGCAATCGTCAGCAGCCCGCGCGGCCCGTTCGCCCGCCACGAAGCCACACTCGGCCACCCCGCCCGCCCCCACCACACCGCCAGCAGCACCAGCGGAATGCCCAAGGCAAACCGCATCGCCACCACCTGAATGGTCGGCAACCCCGCCGGCAACGCCTTCACCACCGCGTCCATGGTGGTGAACACCATGATCGCCAGTGTCGCCACGGCAAACGGCACCGTGGGGCGAACGTGATCGACTGGGGGCATCAGAGGAAGACTCTTCTTTTTGTGAACAAAAAGAAGCAAAAAAACTTCATTCGCTTGCACGCGTGCCAGATCGCAAGCACCCAGCGCAAACAAATGAAAGTCTTTTTGCTTCTTTTTCTACAGAAAAAGAAGAATCCTTAAGCCGGGTCCGCCCCCACCTTCACCAGCATCTTGCCGAAATTATCCCCGCGCAGGATGCCGCCCAGCGCCTCGGGCGCGCTTTCCAGCCCGTCCAGCACCGTCTCGCGGTAATGCAGCGAGCCCTCCTTCACCCAGGGAGCCGCCAGCGCGCGCCATTCCGCGAACCGCTCCGGCTTGTCCGAAACGATCAGCCCCTCGATCCGCACCCGCTTGCCCACCACGGAGCCCAAATTCGGCCCCGCCGGCATCTCCTGCTCGTTGTACTGCGCCACCATCCCGCACATCACCACGCGCGCGAACGGATTGAGCTGCGCGAACACCGCATGCTGCAGCGCCCCGCCCACGTTCTCGAAATACACGTCGATCCCGTTCGGGCAGGTCTCGCGCAGCGCATCGTCCAGGTTGCCCACGCGATGGTCGATGCAGGCATCAAAGCCCAGCGCCTCCTGCACCCACAGGCACTTGTCCGGCCCGCCCGCCACGCCGATCACCCGCGCCCCGGCCCGCTTGGCCAACTGCCCGGCCACGGAGCCCACGGCACCGGAAGCGGCGGAAATCACCACCGTCTCGCCCGCCTTCGGCTGCCCGATATCCTTCATCCCGGAATACGCCGTCGTCCCCGGCATCCCCAGCACGCCCAGATACGCCGAAAGCGGCGCCGACCCACGCGCCACCTTGTAGAGCGACGCCGCCGCCGACAGGCAATGGCTCTGCCACCCGCGCGCCCCACCCACGATATCACCGACGGCAAAGCCCGGATCGCCAGAGGCAATCACCTCGCCGATCGTCTCCCCGGTCATCACCTCGCCGGGCATGATCGGCGCGGCATAGGTCTGCACCTCCCGCAACCGCCCCCGCATATAGGGATCGATCGAAAGCCAGATCGTCCGCGTCAGCACCTGCCCCGCGCCAGGCTGCGGCACCGCACCGCTGACGATCTCGAAATTCTCCGGCCCCGGCTCCCCCGTGGGGCGCTTCTTCAGGACAACGGAACGCTGAACATCGTTCGCCATCACGCCACCTCGCTCTTGAGCACCAGCCGCCCGATCACCTTGCCGTCCCGCAGCCGCATCAGCGCATCGTTCGCGTCGCGCTGCGGCACCGTCTCCACCGGCAGCGCCGGCAGCGTGCCCTCGTTGGCGAGCTGCACCAGCTCGCGCAGCTCCTTCGGGTTGCCCACATAGCTGCCCTGGATCGTCAGCGCGCGGATCGGCATCAGCGGCAGCGGCACGTTCAGCTCGCCGCCGAACAGCCCCACCTGCACCAGCCTGCCGCCCTTGCGCAGGCTGTCGAACGCGAACTTGGCCGAAGACGTCCCGTTCACCAGGTCGATCACCGCCAGCGGCTGCTTGCCGCACGCCTCGATGATCCGCTGCGACACCCCTTCGCCAGAGCCATCCACCGTCTTCGTCGCGCCGGCCTGCGCCGCCACCGAACGCTTGGTGGCATCGATATCCACCACCACGATGTTCTCGTGCTTCAACGCCTTCAGCACCGCAATCGCGTTCAGGCCAAGCCCACCGGCCCCCACCAGCACAATCGGCTCGGTCGGCGCCATCGGCATCACCTTCTTGATCGCCGAGAACACGGTAATGCCCGAGCACGCATAGGTCGCCGCGATCGCATGCGGAATCTTGCCGGGGTCCACCAGATGCCGCGGATGCGGCGCCACCACGTGCGTGGCATAGCCACCGTTCTGGAACACGCCCAGCGCCTTGCCCTGCAGGCACATGTTGTCGTCTTCATCCAGGCACGCTTGGCAGGTCCCGCATCCCACCCACGGGAACACAATGCGGATATCGCCCACCTTCACGCCCGTGGCATCCGGCCCGAGCTTCACCACCCGCCCAACGATCTCATGCCCCATCGCCACCGGCAGCGTCAGCCCGCGATCGGTCAGCGTCATCACCTTGCCGCCGCCCAGGTCGTAGCGCCCCTCCCAGATATGAATGTCGGAGTGGCACACGCCGCAATACGTCGTCTCCAGCAGCACCTCGGTGCCCACCGGTTCCGGCGTCGGCATCTCGATTTCCTGCAGCGGCTTCTCATTCTCAACGACGGCCCAGGCGCGCATGGCGGAGTCCCCAACGGAGTTGCTTTCCCCGCACAGAACGCCGCCAGGGCCGTCCGGGTCAAGCGCCCTTGAGACCCTCCGCGTTCACGACCCGCACCGGCGCCCCATCCAGCCACGCCAGCAGGTTCTCCACCGTGCTGGCATACAGCGCCGGCATGTTCTCCGCCGTCACATAGCCCAGATGCGGCGTCAGCAACGTCCCCGGCGCCCGCCGCAGCGGATGCTCCGCCGGCAACGGCTCCTGGTCGTACACATCGATCGCCGCCCGCACCCGCCCGGCCTCCAGCGCGCCCAGCAGCGCATCGGTGTCCACATGCGGCCCGCGCGAGGTGTTCACCAGCAGCGCCCCCGGCTTCATCGCCCCGATCTCCGCCGCCCCCACGATGTGCCGCGTCCGCTCCGACAGCACCAGGTGAACACTCACCACATCGGCCCGCGCGAACAGCTCGGCCTTCTCCACCCGCACCGCGCCCACCGAAGCCGCCCGCTCCGCGGTCAGGTTCTGGCTCCAGGCGATTACCTCCATGTCCATCGCGCGCGCATACCGCGCCACCCGCGCGCCGATATTGCCCAGCCCCACCAGCCCCAGCGTGCTGCCCGCCACCTCGCCCCCCAGCGGCACATTCCCCTGGAACCGCCCGGCCCGCATCTCCGCATCGCCCAGCGCAATCCGCCGCTGCGCCGCCAGGATCAGCCCCAGCGTCAGCTCCGCTGTCCCATGGCTCGTGCGCGTCGTCGTGGTGTTGCACACCACCACCCCCTGCGCCGTGCAGGCATCCACATCCACCGCCGCATTGCGCGCGCCCGTGAAGCTCAGCAGCTTTAACCCCGGCAGCTTCGTGATCACATCGGCCTGCAGCCGCGTCCGCTCGCGCATCGCCACCACGGCATCAAACCCCTGCAGCGCCGCCACCACCGCCTCCGGCCCGCCGAGATGGTCGCGGAAGATCACCACCTCCGCCCCCTTGGCCCGCACCGCCCCCCAATCCGCCGCCGCCTCGGCAATCCCCTGCCAGTCGTCCAGCACCGCAATCCGCACCATGGCCCAGCCCTCCCCGTTCCCCGCAAAGCTGGCACAGCCCCACCCCACCGGCTAGCCTGACGGGAAACGGAGGCCGCCATGCACACCCTCTACGCCCGCCCCGGCTGGGGCTCCGCCATCATCGAGCTCCAACTCGCCCACTACGCCATCCCGCACGAAATCATCGACCTCGACGACCTCTTCACCTCCGAATCCGCCCGCACCCGCCTCGCCCCCCTCAACCCCATCACCCAGGTCCCCACCCTGGTCCTGCCCAATGGCGAGATCCTCACCGAATCCGCCGCCATCACCCTCCATTTGGCCGACCTCGCCCCCGGCCCCTCCCTCGTCCCGCCCCCCGGAGACCCCACCAGGCCGGGTTTCCTGCGCTGGCTCGTCTTCATGGTCGCCAACATCTACCCCACCTTCACCTACGCCGACGTCCCCGCCCGCTTCGTCGAGAACGAAGCCGCCCAACAGGGCTTCGCCGACAATGTGAACGCCTACGCCAAGCGCCTCTGGCTCCAGGTCGAGCAGGCCGCCCAATCCCCCTGGTTCACCGGCGAAACCCTCACCGCCATGGACCTCTACATCGCGGTGATGACCCAATGGCGCCCCAACCGCGTCTGGTTCGAGCCCAACACCCCCAAACTCATCGCCATCGCCCACGCCGTGGAAGCCCTGCCCCAATTCACCGCCGTCTGGCAGCGCAATGCCCGGCCCGCCACGTCGAGCGCGTTCTGAAGCAAGCAATCGGTATGCAACCCCGTCATTGCGAGCGCAGCGAAGCAATCCACCGCGCCACATCCCCCACCGCCCGATCCCCCACCCCGCCACCAACAAACAAAGTCTTTTTTGTTTCTTTTTTCTTCAGAAAAAAGAAGACCCTTCCTTGACTCCCCCCTCCGAACTCCGCCGCCACTGGCCCGTCATCGCCGCGTGTTTTCTGGTCGCGATCCACGCCTGGACCTACGGCTTCTACGGCCTCTCCGCCTACGTCGCCGCCTTCCAGCGCGAGCAGGGCTGGTCAAACGCCATGACCTCCGGCGCCACCTCCGCCTTCTACCTTGTCGGCGCCGTCGCCCTGGCCCGCGCCCCGCTCTGGGTGCAGCGCTTCGGCCCCCGCACCGTGCTGCTCGGCGGCTGCACCGCGCTCTCTCTGGGCGCCACCATCGCCGCCAACGCCACCGCGCCCTGGCACCTCGTGCTCGGCTTCCTGATCCTCGCCCTCGGCTGGGCCTGCACCTCGGTCCCCGCGCTCTCCACCGTCATCGCCCTCTGGTTCGATGCCAGGCGTGGCATGGCCATGTCCCTCGCCCTGAACGGCGCCAGCGCGGCCGGCTTCACCCTGGCCCCCGCCCTGGTCTGGCTGTCAGACCGCCACGGCATCGCCTGGGCCGGCACCACGCTCGCCCTCGGCATGCTGGCCCTCGTCATCCCCGTGGTGCTGCTCGCCCTGGCCCGCCCCATCCCGGCCATGCCGCCCCCCGCCCCGGCCACCCCGGGCACGGATCTCGCCACCCAGCGCGATGCCCTGCGCAGCCTGCGCTTCTGGGCCATCGCCCTGCCCTTCGCGCTGATCGTCATGGCCCAGGTCGGCCTCATGGTGCACCTGGTCACCTTCCTGCTGCCCACGCTGGGCGCCGCCGGTGCCGGCCTGGCCATGGGCCTCGTTGCCGCCTGCGCCGTCCTCGGCCGCGTCGCCCTGGGCACCATCATCGACCGGATCGACCGCCGCCGCGCCAGCGCCGCCGGCACCGCGGTCCAGATGGCCGGCCTCGCCCTCATGGCCGCCCTGCCGGTGGAACCCTGGGCGCTCTACGCGGGCTGCATCCTGTTCGGCCTGTCGGTGGGCAACAACATCACCCTGCCCCCGCTCCAGCTCCAGCGCGCCTTCACCCGCGCCAGCTTCGCCCTCACCGTCGGCCTCTACAGCGCCATCGCCCAGCTCGGCTACGCCGTCACCCCCGGCCTCCTCGGCCTGATCCACGACACCGCCGGCGGCTACCGCCCCGTCCTCCTCGCCGTCATCGCCATGCAGGCCACCGGCGCCCTCATCCTGCTAACCCAATCCCGCCAACGAAGCTGAATCACGCGCGAACCCCCAACACCGAGCGCGCTTAAACAAAGAAAGCGGCCACAGAGACACAGAGACACAGAGAAACAAGGCAAGGGAGAAGAAAGACACCTATCTCACACGCGTAGGGCGGAACGCGAAGCGGTTCCGCCATCGTCCTTTCTTCCTCCTCCCTTGCCTTTCTCCTCCGTGTCTCTGTGTCTCTGTGGCCACTTTCTTACTTTCTTGCTTCCTGACTTACGTCTCTCCCCTCGCCGGAGGCGGGGGGAGCCGGAGGGGGGCTCTTGGGATGGCGAAACCCCACCCCAGAAAAAAATCCCCAGCACCCCTTGCAGCGCCACCAAAAGTTAGTTATTTAACTAACCATGATCCAGTTATCCCTCCTCCTCACCGGGCTGATCCAGGGCCTGCGCCGCGTCATCGCGCGCGCAGCCCCTGTCGTATCCGCGCCCGCACGCCCGATCTGGGCCGGCCCGGAACTGCGCTGGATCATCGCACCCCACGGCGACCTTCCCCTCCTCCCCGGCCCCATCTGGACCCTGGTCTGGCTCCGCCTGGAACGCACCGCCAACCGCCTCACCCGCCTCTACGACCGCTGGCAGGCCAACACTCTTCCCAGGCCCCGCCCCACACCCACCAAGCGCCCGGCATCCCTCCGCACGCCCCCGCCCCAGATCCCCGAGCTCCCCGCCCCCGGCATGCCCCTGGTCGAGGCCCCCCCGCGCCTCCCGCGCGGCCGCGGCTGGATCATCCGCCGCATCCCGGAATCCGGCCCCAGCGCCGGCGCGCTCCACGATCTCCTCCAGCAGCCCCACACCCAGGATTTCGTGCAAGCCGCCCCCCAGGCCGCCCGCCTGCTGCGCCCGCTCTGCCACGCCCTTGGCGTGGATCAACCGGCGTGGCTGCAACGTCCCCCGCGCCAAAGCACCATCCGCAAGCCGCGCGCCCCCCGCCCGCGCCGCCCGTCCCTCAACGACCCCGATCTGCGCTTCCGCGACTGGGAGCGCCCCGCCATCCGCGCCTTCCACAAAAAATATGGCCGCGACTGAGCACCCCCAGCCGCGGCCACATCATTACGAAAAAGGAAAGTTACTACTTCGCCCGCGGATCCAGCGCATCCCGCAGCCCATCGCCCACCAGGTTGAAGCTCAGCACCACCAGGAAGATCGCTGCCCCCGGAAAGATCGCCAGCCACGGCGCCTGGGTCAGGAAGCGCTGCGCCGAATTGAGCATCGAGCCCCAGGAAGGTGCCGGCGGCTGCTGCCCCAGCCCCAGGAACGAAAGGCTCGCCTCCGCGATGATCGCACCCGCGATCGCCAACGTCGCCTGCACCATCACCGGCGGGATGATGTTCGGCAGCACATGCCGCACCGCCACCCGCCACGGCGGATTGCCCAGCGCCCGCGCCGCCTCAACATAGTCATTGGTCGCAGCGTCGATCGTCGCCCCGCGCGCCACCCGCACGAAGATCGGCGTGGCTGTGATGCCGATCGCGATCATCGCATTCTGCAGGCTCGGCCCCAGGAACGCCGCCAGCGCAATCGCCAGGATCAGGAACGGGGAGGCCAGCATGGCATCCACCAGCCGCCCGATGATCATGTCGATCTTGCCGCCGGCGAACCCCGCCAGCAGCCCGATCGGCACGCCCACCCCGGTGGCGATGGTCACCGAAATCACCCCGGCGGTCAGGCTCGCCCGCGCCCCCCAAATGATGCGCGAAAGCACGTCGCGCCCATTCTCGTCCGTGCCCATCCAGTTCGCCCAGGAGGGCGCCTTGCGGATCAGCGTCCACGATGTCTTCACCGGATCGGCCGGGGCGATCCAGGGCGCGAACACCGCCACCAGAACGAAGAACACCACCACCACCAGCCCCGCCACCGCCGCCGGCCGCGCCGCAAAGCGCCGCACCGCCATCCGCGCCGGGGATTGGCTGGCCGACGCCATCACGGCGCCGGCCGAATTCGAAGGGGTCACCACAGTCGCACTCATGCCCCGCGCAGCCTCGGATTGATCATCACATACAGAACGTCGGCCACCAGGTTCAGCATCACGTACACCGTCGCCGTCACCAGAACCACGCCCTGCACCACCGGATAGTCCCGGTTGAAAACGGCATCCACGATCATCTTCCCGAACCCGGGGATCGAGAACACCTGCTCCGTCAGCACCGCGCCCGAAAGCAACGTGCCCAGCTCCAGCGCCCCCAGCGTCACCACCGGCACCAGCGCATTGCGCAGCGCATGCTTGATCACCACCAGGTGCTCACTCAGCCCCTTGGCCCGCGCCGTGCGAACGTAATCCTGCTGCAACGCCGTCAGCATCGCGCTGCGCGTATGCCGCATCAAAACGGCAGAGATCGCATTGCCCAGCACGAAGGCCGGCATGATCGTGGTCGCCAAAGACTGTCGCCAATCCTCCGTCAGCGGCACGTAGCCCGAAGGCGGCAGCCAGCCCAGATGCACCGAAACCAGCAGGATCAGCATGATCCCCAGCCAGAAATTCGGCGTGGACAGCCCCGCCAGCCCAATGCCGTTGGCCAGGTAGTCCCAGAAGGTGTTCTTCTTCACCGCCGACAGCACGCCCATCGGCACCCCGATGAACACCGCGATGATGAACGCCATGCTCGCCAGCTGCAGCGTCACCGGCAGCTTCGTCGCCACCAGCTCCGTCACCGGCTGGCGAATGCGCCAGGAGAACCCGAGATCACCCTGCAGCACGTTGCCGATCCAGTAGAAATACTGGAACACCAGCGGCTGATCGAGCTTCAGCTCGCGCCGGATCTGCTCCAGCACCTCCGGATCGCGCTCCTCGCCCGCCAGCACCAATGCCGGATCGCCCGGCATCAGCTGCTGCAGGCAGAACACCATGATGCTGACCAGCAGCAGGGTGGGAATAACCTGCGCGAAGCGTACGCCCAGATGCCCCCTCATCGGGCGAACTTCACGCCGCCGAGCCGCAGCATGCCGTCGGCCACGGGATCGAAGCCCTCCACCTTGGTCGCCATGCCGAAGTTCCAGCGGGGCGAATACAGGTAGATGATCGGCAGGTCATCGCGCAGCATCGTGTAGATCTTGCGATAGGTCGCCATGCGAACCGCCATGTCCGCCGTGCTGCGCGCCTGGTCCAGCAGCGTGTCGAACTCGGGGTTCTTGTAGCCGACATAGTTGGTGCCGGCGCCGGTATAGAGCAGGTCGCGCAGATTGCCGTCCGCATCCGGCCGCCCGGTCCAGCCCACCGTCCAGCCGACATAGTCGCCCTTGTCGGCGGCATTGAGGGTGGAGACGAACTCCATCGTGTTCAGCTTCAGCTCGAACCCGACCTCCGCCACCATCGATTGCATCACCTCGGCCACCTGCACCGCCTCGGGATTGTTGATCACCGTCAGCGGCACCACGAAGGGCAGCTTCACCCCGGCCGCGGCCATCAGCGCCTTGGCGCGGGCCACATCACGCTTCGGCTGCGGCAAGGTGGCATCAAAGAACGGGCTGGTCGCCGGCACCGGATAGGCATTCGCCGCGTGCACGCCGTTGAACACCACGTTCACGATCGCCTCGCGATCGATGGCGAGATCGAAGGCCTGGCGAATGCGCTTGTCGGTCCCGAACGGCCCCGGCGTGGTGTTGTTGCGGCCCATGTTCACCGTGAGCCCGGTGTAGCCGATGCCGTCGAAGGTATAGAGCTTCAGCTTCGGGTCCTTGCGAACCTCATCGGCCAGCGTCGGCGGCACGCTCATGTTGATGTCGATCGCACCCGCCCGCAGGTTGGCCAGCCGCACCGTGCTGTCCGCGATCGGGCGGAAGGTGATGCGGGAGAAATGGTAGTTGGCGCCGTCCCAGTAGTTTGGCACCTTCTCCAGCACGATCCGGTCCTGCGCCACGCGCTCCAGGAACCGGTACGGCCCGGCGCAGACCGGCCGCTGCCCGAAATCCTTGCCCGCCGCTTCCGATGCGGTGGGCGAAACCAGCACGCCGGCGCGCACGCCGAGCTGGCTCAGGAACACCACGTCCGGCCCCTTCAGCTTGAAGCGGACCGTCAGCGGGTCCACGATCTCCACGGCCGTCAGGCTGCCGAGGTCACCGCGCCGAGCGCTGCCGGTGAAGGTCTGGTGCCGCTCGATGCTGTACTTCACCGCCGCGGCATCCACCGGCGTGCCGTCGTTGAAGCTCACATTCGGGCGCAGCTTCACCACCAGCGTCTGCGCATCGGCCCATTCGTACGACAGCGCCAGCCGCGGCACGATCTGCATCTTGGAATTGTAGTCGAACAGGCTCTCGCACATGTTCAACAGCGCCACGCGCTGCACATAGGCGCGGCCCGTGGTGGGATCCATCACGTCGGCGTCCTCGGAGAACGCAACGCGCAGCTGCGGCAATTCCTGCGCTGCTGCCGGCAACGCCAGCGGCAACGCCGCGAGCAGGCCGAGAAGGGGGGTGCGATAGGTCATGGTGGGGGGCACTCGTCAGGGAGACAGGGAGATGCCGTGCAGGCGGATCAGCCCGTCCGGCACTGGTACGAATCCGCGAACCCGGGTGGTCATCGCGAAGATGTTGTTCGGAGTATAGAGGTACATCCGCGGCAGGTCGGCCATCAATTGCTGCGCCACCTTGGTGTACAGCGCCCGCCGCTCCGGCATGCCCGAAACGCGCCGAGCCTCGTCCAGCCAGCCATCCATCTGGGCGTTGGAGTAGCCGGAGGCATTGAGGTTCGGCGGGCCGGTATGGGTGAAGCTGTACACGTTGCCATCGGCATCCGCCCGGCCGGACCAACCGACCAGGAACACCTCGTAGTCCCCCTTGTCGGAGGCCTGGAGCGCCGTCACGAACTCGGTGGAACGGATCTTCACGTCGAAGCCCGCTTCGGCCGCCATGGACTGGATCACCTCGCCGGTCTGGCGCAGGTCCGGATTGTTGGCCAGCATCAGCTCCACCGCAAGCGGCGTCCGCACCCCGGCCTCGGCCAGCAACTGCTTCGCGCGCGCCACGTTGCGCGCCGGCGCCTTCACCTCGGCGGACCAGAACGGGCTGTCCGGCGAGACGAAATGCGGGTTCGGCGTATGCAGGCCGGCATACACCACCTCGTTGATCACGTTGCGGTCGATCGACAAGGCAAAGGCCTGGCGCACCCGGGCATCCGTCATCATCGGCGTGCGCGGGCGGGTGCCGTTGGTCTGGTTGAACAGCAGGCTCTGGAAGCCGAGCCCGGCGTTCTGCACCAGCACCAGCCGGCTGTCCTTCCTGATCTCCGCGGTGTCGGAGGGCTGGAAGCGCTCGCCGAAATCCAGCGCATTGGCCTGCAGGTTGGCCAGCCGCACCGTGGCATCGATGATCGGCCGGTACACCACGCGGCCAAGCTTGATCGCGTCCTTGTTCCAGTAGCCGTCGAACCGGTCGAGCACGATCCGGTCCTGCGGCACGCGCTCGGCGAACTTGAACGGCCCGGTGCAGACCGGCGCCTTGGAGAAATCCGCCCCCAGCGCCATGGCCGCCTTGGGCGAGATCACCATGCCCGAGCGGTCCGTCAGCTGGATCAGCAGCGGCGACGAAGGCGCCTTCAGGTGCAGACGCACCGTGAGCGGATCCGGCGTGTCGATCCGGTCGATCACGTTGATCTCGCCGCGCCGCGTGCTGCCCTGCATGGTCAGGTGGCGTTCCAGGCTGAACTTCACCGCCGCACTGTCGAACACCTCCCCATCATGGAAGGTCACGCCCGGGCGCAGCTTGATCACCATGGTCTGCGGGTCGGTGTATTCGTACCCGGTGGCCAGCTGCGGCACCACGTTCAGCTTGGCGTCGATATCGAACAGCTTGTCGCACAGCCCGGCGAAGATGATCCGCCCGACATAGGTGCGCGACAGGGTGGGATCGAGCGCATCGGCATCATCCGCCAGGCCGATGCGCAGCGTGGGCTGGGCGCTGGCCGAGGTGGCGAAGCCGAGGGCGGCGACGGCGGCGAGAAGAAGGCGCCTCATTGCACGCGCACTCCCTGCAGGCGGATCAACCCATCCGGCACCGGCTGGAAGCCGCTGACGCGCCCGGTGGTGGCCATGATCCACTTGCCGGAGAACACGTACATCAGCGGCAAATCCTGGTGCAGCTGGGTGGCAACCTTGCCATAGAGCGCGCGGCGGGCAGCCACGTCGGGGATGGCGCGGGCCTGTTCCAGCAGCGAGTCCACCTCCTTGTTGGAATAGCTGGAGGCATTCAGCGGCCCGCCGGTGCGGACCATGTTCCAGATATTGCCATCGGCATCGGCGCGGCCGGACCAGCCGATCCAGAACACCTCGAAATCGCCCTTGTCGCTGGCCTGCAGCGCGGTGACGAATTCGGTGGAGCGGATCTTCACGTCGAACCCGGCCTCGGCGGCCATGGACTGGATGACCTCGGCGGCCTGGCGGGCATCGGGGCTGTTGGCGATCATCAGCTCCACCGCCAGCGGGCCGCGCACGCCGGCCTCGGCCAGCAGGGCCTTTGCCTTTGCCACATCGCGTGCCGGCGGCGGCACCTCCGGCGCGTAGAACGGCGAGTTCGGCGGCACCATCTGGGCGATCGGGGTGTAGAGCCCGTTATAGACCACCTGGATCAGCGCGGTGCGGTCGATGGAAAGCTCGAACGCCTTGCGCACGCGGGCATCGGTCATCATCGGCGTGCGCGGGCGGGTGCCATTGGTGAGGTTGAAGGTGAGGCTCTGGTAGCCAAGCCCGGCGAAGGTGAACAGCTTGATGCGGTTGTCCTTGCCGAGATCCACGGCATCGTTCGGCAGGAAGCCCATGCCCATGTCGATGGAGCCGGCCCGCAGGTTCGCCTGGCGCACGGAGCCGTCGATGATCGGCTGGTACACCACGCGGTTGAGGTGGATCTTGCCGGCATCCCAATACTCCGGGAACTTCTCCAGCACGATCCGGTCCTGCGGCACGCGTTCCACGAACTTGAACGGGCCGGCACACACCGGCGCCTTGCCGAAATCGGCGCCCAGCGCGGTGGCCGCCTTGGGCGAGACCAGCATGCCGGCGCGGTCGGTCAGCTGGGCGAGGAAGGGCACGTTGGGCGCCTTCAGCACGATGCGGGCGGTAAGCTTGTCCACCTCCTCCACCCGCTCGATCCCGGCGATCTCGCCGCGGCGGGTGCTGCCCTGCATGGTCATGTGGCGGTCCATGTTGAACTTGATCGCCGCCGCGTCGACATCCGTGCCGTCGTGGAACTTGAGGCCGGGGCGCAGTTTGAATTCCAGCGTGGTCGGGTCGACCCAGGTGAAGCTGGCGGCCATCTGCGGCACGATGTTCAGCTTGTCGTCGATATCCACCAGCTTGTCGCACAGCGCGTTGAACACGATGCGGCCGACATAGGTGCGCGACAGGGTAGGATCGAGCGCATCCGCATCCACGTCCAGCCCGATGCGCAGCGTGCCCGCAGGCCCGGATTGGGCCAGGGCCGCCGGGGCCGCCATCGGGGCGGCCAGGGCCGCCAGGAGCAGCACGGATCGCATTCGGGTCGCGGCCATCGCTTGTCCTTTCCAGCCGGGAAATGCAGCAGGCGCGGCGGTGCGAATCCCCGTCGCGCGTCTGCCCCCCTGTTTTATGTCGGTTTCGAGGCACATCGTGCCGGGGTGCGCCGGGCATGGCAAGACGTCTTGCAGGCGAGAGACGCGGCAGCGCTTGGATGGTGCAAGATGCCAGGCGGCAGGCGTAGTCTGCGGGCATGACACCGACGCCCGTTGCCACCGACCTCGTGCTGCTCGGCGCCGGTCACGCCCACGTGGAGGTGCTGCGGCGCTTCGCGATGCGGCCGATGCCGGGCATCCGGCTGACACTCGTGGCACGGGAGGGCTTCACGCCCTATTCCGGCATGCTGCCCGGGTTGATCCGCGGCGAACACGGCTTCGACGCGGCGCATCTGGACTGCGCGAAACTGGCCGCGGCAAGTGGGGCGCGGCTGATCCTGGGCGAGGCGACGGCGATCGACCTTGCGCGGCGCGAGGTGGCGGTGGCCGGGCGGCCGGCGCTGGGGTTCGACCTGCTGTCGGTGGATGTGGGCGGGCTGCCGGTGATGCCGTCCGGCGCCGGCGTTGCGGTGAAGCCGATCGGGCGTTTCCTGGCGCGGCTGGCGGAAATCGAGCGGGACCTCGCGCCGGGGCAGCGCATAGCGGTGGTGGGCACCGGGGCGGCTGGGTGCGAACTGGCCATCGCGCTGGCATGGCGGCTGGCCGGGCGGGCCGGCGTGGTGCTGGTGGGGCGCACGGCGCCGATGGAAGGCGCGCCCGAGAAGGTCCGGCGCGCGGTGCAGGCGGCGCTGGCGCAAGCCGGGGTGGACGTTGAAACGGGGGCCGAGGCCGGCGCGCATGACGGGGCGCTTCTGGCGCTGTCCGATGGGCGCACCGTGGAGGCGGCGCATGTGCTGTGGGCCACCGGGGTGGTGGGGCCGGCCTTCCTCGCGGCCTCCGGCCTGGCCTGCGACGACACGGGGTGCATTCGCGTGGACGCCTCGCTGCGCAGCGTGAGCCATCCCGCCGTGTTCGCCGCCGGCGATTGCGCGGCGATGGAGGGCGCGGCGCGGCCCAAGGCGGGGGTGTGGGCGGTGCGCGCGGGGGCTCCGCTGTTCGACAATCTGGTGCATGCCGCGCGCGGCGAGCCGTTGATGCCGTGGGCGCCGCAGCGCCACGCGCTGGCGATATTGGGCCTGGGGCGCGGCCGGGCGGTGGCCTGGCGCGGGACGTGGGCACATGAGGGGCGGCTGGCGCATTGGCTCAAGCGGCGCATCGATCGGCGCTGGATGGCGATGTACCAGCGGCTGCGGCCGATGGCGGCGGACGACCCCATGCGCTGCGGTGGCTGCGGCGCCAAGATCGGGCCGGAGGCGCTGGCCGAGGCACTGGCCGGGTTGGCCGAACCAGCGAGCGCCGATATTCCGGTGGGCATGGCCGAGGGCGACGATGCGGCGGTGACGCTGCCGCCGGCGGGCATGGCGGTGGTGCAGAGCGTGGACCATTTCCGCGCCTTCCTCGACGACCCCTATGTGTTCGGGCGCATCGCCGCCGCCCATGCGCTGTCGGATATCCATGCCATGGGTGCCAGGCCCTGGACGGCGATGGCGATTGCCGCCCTGCCCTTCATGCCGGGCCGCCGCATGGGCCAGGACCTGCGCGCGATGATGCTCGGCGCCACCGAGGTGCTGCGCGAAGATGGCTGCGCGCTGGTGGGCGGGCACAGCGCGGAGGGGGCGGAGGCGTCGCTGGGCTTCGCGGTAACCGGTTTGGCCGCCCCCGATGCGCTGTGGCGCAAGGGCGGGCTGCGGCCGGGCGATGCGCTGGTGCTGACGAAGCCGCTGGGCACCGGGATCGTGCTGGCGGCGCAGATGCAGGGGCTGGCGCGGGTGGACTGGCTGGCGGCGACGCTGGCAAGCATGGGGCGGAGCAACGGGGCGGCGGCTGCCGTGCTGCGCCGGTTCGCGATCACCGCCTGCACCGACGTGACCGGGTTCGGGCTGGGTGGCCACCTGATGGAGATGCTGCGCGCCTCCGGCGTGGCGGCGGAACTGATGGCATCACTGCCGGCGCTGCCCGGCGCACGGGAGCTGGCGGCCGAGGGTGTCGGCAGCACGCTGGCGCCGGCCAACCGGGCCTGGCTTGATCTGCCGGAGGGGAATTCGGTGGCGCTGCTGGCCGACCCGCAAACCTCGGGCGGGTTGCTGGCCGGTGTGCCGGCGGCGCAGGCGGAGGCTTGCCTGGCGGCGTTGATCGAAGCCGGGTGCGAGGCTTCGGTGGTGGGACGGGTGGTGGCGGGTTCGCCCGCCATCACCCTTGCGGATTAGGCGCGGCGGCGACGCAGGGCGAGGCCGAGCAGGGCGGTGCCGAACAGGGCCAGGGTGGCGGGCTCCGGAACGGTGGTGGACAGCGCCACGGTGTAGGCACCGAGGCTGAGAGGCGTGGGCGGCAATTCCGGCGCATTGTTGACTGTTGCCGCGGGCGTGATCAGGGAGTTCTCGTCCACCACAACGATGTAGTAGGTGCCGGCCGGCAGGTCATAGGCCTCGATGGCACTGGCGCCGAACCAGCAATCCTCACAAGTCTGCATGAGATCAAAGAATTCACCCTGCCGTGTCGACACGGACTGCCACAACTCAATGTCGAAGAACCCGTAGGAATCGTCTCCCGCGATATTCGGGCTGACAGGCCGGATGGACAGATAGGGCACCGGCTGGGCGAAATCGAAGCGGTAGCTGTCAATATCGGCACCGGTGAGGACGCCGGAGAGAAACGTGGTCTGCGCGGTGCCGCCGGGCGTGGCCTCGCAGAAACAGTCGTTTGGCTCGGTCTCGAACAGGGTGAAGGCCTGCGCGCCGCCGGATAGACCCATCATCAGGCCAAGAAGCGGCAACCAACGCATGGTGAATCTCCGGTTAAATGACGATAGGTGAATAACAGCCTCTTTCGGTAGTGGCAATGATTCAAGACAAAAGATACTCTTTGTTGCGAAACCGCCCGGCCAGAAGGCCCGATTGATCCGGCCGGCGCGCCGGGCCACTCTGGGCCGAACCATTCGAGGAACGCCATGCGCACCCACAAGATCGCGTCCATCCCCGCCGACGGCATCGGGCCGGAGGTGATCGAGGCCGGGCTGGAAGTGCTGGAGGCGCTTTCGGCCCGCATGGGCGACTTCCGGCTGGAGGTGACACGCCTCGATTGGGGCTCGGATCGCTACAAGGCGACCGGGGCGTTCATGCCGGCGGACGGGCTGCAGCAGCTCAAGGCGCAGGACGCCATCTATTTCGGCGCGGTCGGCGCGCAGGACGTGCCGGACCATATCTCGCTGTGGGGCCTGCGGCTGCCGATCTGCCAGGGCTTCGACCAATACGCCAATGTGCGCCCGACGAAGATCTTCCCGGGCGTGACCTCCCCGCTGCGCGACGTGGGGCCGGCGGAGCTCGATTGGCTGATCATCCGCGAGAATTCCGAGGGCGAATATGCCGGCCATGGCGGGCGGGCGCACAAGGGATTGCCGGAGGAAGTGGCGACCGAGGTGGCGATCTTCACCCGCGTGGGCGTGGAGCGGATCATGCGCTTCGCCTTCGATTGCGCCCAGGCGCGCCCGCGCAAGCACATCACCATCGTGACCAAATCCAACGCCCAGCGCTTCGGCCTGGTGATGTGGGACGAGATCGCGCTGGAAGTGGCCGCCGACTACCCGGACGTGACCTGGGACAAAGAACTGGTGGATGCGATGACGATGCGCATGGTGCGCAAGCCGCAGAGCATCGACACCGTGGTGGCCACCAACCTGCATGCCGACATCCTGTCGGACCTCGCCGCGGCACTTGCGGGCTCGCTCGGCATCGCGCCCACGGGGAACGTGGACCCGCAGCGGCGCTATCCCTCCATGTTCGAGCCGATCCACGGCAGCGCCTTCGACATCACCGGCAAGGGCATCGCCAACCCGGTGGCCAGCTTCTGGACCGCGTCGATGATGCTGGAACACCTGGGTGAGCGCGCCGCGGCCGCCGTGCTGATGACGGCGATCGAACAGGTGTGTGCTGCCGGGGTGCTGACGCCGGATCTCGGCGGCAAGGCCACCACGAAGGAGGTGACGGCGGCAATGCTGCAGGTGCTGGCGGGGATGAACCTGCCGCGGGCAGGCTAGCCCGCATGGCGCGCCCGCCGCCCGGGGAGCCGCCGCGCGAGCCCAGCCTGGCCGATGTTGCGGCTGGCACGGTGGCGCCGCGGATGTTCCGGCGTGCGGAACGGGAACGCCACGGCGAGCCGCCGCAGAAGCGCCGCAAGGAGATCCGGGTGCGGCGCCCGCGCTCGCCCATCTGGGGCTGGCTGCTGGCGCTGCTGGTGCTGGGTGTCGTTGCCGGTGGGGCGGCGGTGGGCGGGCTTGGCTGGTATCTTACGGATATCGGCCGCACGCCGCGCGAATGGGCGCCCTACATCCAGCAGCGCGCGGCGGGCAACCATGCGCTGATTGTGATGGCTGCCGGGAAGGTTGCGGGCTTTCTCGATGCGATGGACCGGCTGGAGCGGTTCGGCGAGCCGGCGCTGCCGCCGCAGGCCGGGGCCTCCATGGCCCGCTCCGGCACGGCGCCCGCCGGCATGGTGAAGCTGGTGACCAGCACGCCACAGCTGGAGGCGGCGCTGGCCGCGGCCACCCCGGGCCAGGTGATCCAGCTCCTGCCGGGCACCTATGGCGTGGGCGGGCGCGGCCTGCAGATCGCGCGGCCAGGAACGCCATCGGCGCCGATCACGCTGCGGGCGGAGCGGCTGGGCGATGTCTCCATCGAATCCTACGCTGTCGCGGCCTTCAAGATCAGCGCGCCGCATTGGGTGGTGGAGAACCTGGCAATCCGCGGCATGTGCGAGAGCCACAAGGATTGCGAGCATGCCTTCCACGTGGTGGGCGGCGCCGCGGGGACCGTGATCCGCAACAACCGGATCGAGGACTTCAATGCCCACATCAAGATCAATGGCGAGGGCGGCGCCTTTCCGGATCGCGGCCGGATCGAGGGCAACTCCCTGACCAATCGCGCCGCGCGGGATACGCGCAACCCGGTCACGCCGATCGACCTGGTGGCGGCGAGCCACTGGCGCATCGCCGGCAACTTCATCGCCGATTTCCAGCGCGCCTATCGCGGTGGCGCCACCTATGCCGCCTTCATGAAGGGCGAGGGCGAAGGGACCGTGATGGAGCGCAACGTGGTGCTGTGCGAATGGAAGCTGCTGGGCGCGAAATCCCCCACCGTGGGGCTGTCGGTCGGTGGCGGCGGCACCTTCCCGGATGCGGTGAAGCGCCAGCAAGGCGCGCTCGGCGTGGAGCAGGTGGCGGGCGTGATCCGCGACAACCTTATCGCCTTCTGCAACGATGTCGGCATCTACGTGAACAAGGGCCAGCGTTCGCTGATTGCGCACAACACGGTGCTGGATACGGCGGGGATCAGTGTGCGGTTCGCCGAATCCTCCGCCGACGTGGTGGGCAACGTGGTGGATGGCGCGATCCTGGCGCGCGACGAGGCGCTGCTGCGCGAGCGGGACAATCTGGGCACGCCGCTGCTGGGCCTGTACGTGGGCCTGCACCCGGTGCGCGACCTGTTCCGCGACGTGGCGAAGCTGGACCTGCGTTGGCGCGAACGCCCGGCGCAGGTCACGATCGTGGAATGGCGGGCCGATCTGTGCGGCGTGGAACGTATGGGCCGGGCGATGCCGGGCGCGTTCGACGATTATGCGAAGTGCCGCGACCCCGGTCGCTGAGCGGCTGATTCACGCCTCCGGCGTTCCGCCTCCGACGATCAGACGCTAGATGTTTGATCCCAGGCTTTGATGGTGCACCCTTCACGCAGGCATGGAAGGATGCGCTAGAGCAGTAGCCCACCCGGGTGAATCGGGAGGGGTACCCAACGCGGCGGAAATCTGATCCAAGCTGTCTGCCGGGGAGGGGGCCGGCAGACATGGGATATGCTCTTTCAACCGATCTTCGGGTGCGCGTGTTGGCTGCGGTGGACG
>CANHKG010000014.1 GCA_947460455.1 Rhodospirillales bacterium
GATGGCGCCCTTGCCCTGCAGCGCGCCCACGGCTTCACCCACGGCCAGGTGGCCCGCATCACCGTCGGCGGCTACCGCGCCACGCTGGACGTGACCGGCCGCAACCAGGTCGCCACCGCCTTCGAAGGCCGCTTCAGCACGCCCTTCACGGTGGCCACCGCCCTCGTTCACGGCAATGTCCGCCTCGCTGCCTTCGAACCCGCCCGCCTGGCCGACCCCGACACCCAGGCGCTGATGGCAAAAACCACCGTGGTGCTGGACCCCACCTGCGACGCCGCCTTCCCCGGCGCCCGCTCCGCCATCGTCACGGTGGAACTCGCCGATGGCCGCACCCTGCGCCACCACCAGACCACCCGCCACGGCGACCCCGACGACCCGCTGACGGACGCCGAGCTCACCGACAAGTTCTACGAACTCACCACCCCGGCCATCGGTCGGCCCGCTGCGGAAACCCTGCTGGCCCAGCTCTGGCAGATCGACCAACTGCCCGACACGCGCCTCGCACCGGTGACGCTGGCGCGCGCCGCGGAGTGAAGGCCTACCGCAGAGCATCCAGCGCCAGGTTGAGGCGCAGGACGTTCACGCGCGGTTCGCCCAGCAGGCCGAGTTCGCGGCCTTCCGTGTGCGCCGGCACGAGTTGGGCCACTTGATCCAACGGCAGCGCGCGGGCGGCGGCAACGCGGGCAACCTGCCGCAGCGCATTGGCCGGGCTGATATGCGGGTCGAGCCCGGAGGCGGAGGCGGTGGCGGCATCGGCGGGCACGGGGCCCGGCCCGGCTTCGGCGATCCGTCCCCGCACCGTCGTCAACAGATCAGCCGAACTCGGGGCGAGGTTGGAGGCGCCGGAGGCCGCGCCGTTATAGGGGCGGGGCCGCGTGGCGCCGGGCGTCTGCGGGTCTGGCTCCGTCGTGGCGGAGGGGCGCGGGTGGAAATAGCGCTCGGTGGTGAAGGCCTGGCCGATCAGCGCGGAGCCTGCGACCCGGCCATCGACCGAAACCAGGCTGCCGCCGGCCTGGTGCGGCAGCAGCACCGCCGCCAGCCCGGTGAAGCCGAGCGGCACGATGAGGCCGAGGGTGAGGGTGAACAGGCCCACGGCGGCGAAGGCGGGGCGGAGGATGCTGTGCATGGTCAGGCGATCCCGATCAGGACAAGGAAGAGGTCGATCAGCTTGATGCCCAGGAACGGGGCCAGCAGGCCGCCGAGCCCGTACACCAGCAGGTTGCGCCGCAGCAGCGCGGCGGCTCCGCCCGGGGCATAGCGCACGCCGCGCAAGGCGAGCGGGACCAGCGCCACGATGATCAGCGCGTTGAAGATCACGGCGGACAGGATCGCGCTTTCGGGGCTGGCCAGCGCCATCACGTTCAGCGCGCCCAGCTCCGGGTAGCTGGCCACGAAGATCGCCGGCAGGATGGCGAAGTATTTCGCCACGTCGTTGGCGATGGAGAAGGTGGTGAGCGCGCCACGGGTGATCAGCAGCTGCTTGCCGATCTCCACCACCTCGATCAGCTTCGTCGGGTCGCTGTCGAGATCCACCATGTTGCCGGCCTCGCGCGCCGCCTGGGTGCCGGTTTGCATCGCCAGGCCCACATCGGCCTGGGCCAGCGCCGGGGCGTCGTTGGTGCCGTCGCCGGCCATGGCCACCAGCCTTCCCTCGGCCTGGGCGGCGCGGATATAGGCGAGCTTCTGCTCCGGCGTGGCCTCGGCGATGAAATCGTCCACCCCGGCCTCGGCGGCGATGGCCGCGGCGGTCAGGCGGTTGTCCCCGGTGACCATCACGGTGCGGATGCCCATGGCGCGCAGTGCCTCGAAGCGGGCGTGCATGCCGTCCTTCACGATGTCCTTCAGCTCGATGGCGCCGAGCAGCACGCCGTTGCGCGCCACCGCCAGCGGGGTGCCGCCGGCGCGCGCGATGCCATCGACACTGGCGCGGAACCCGGCCGGCGCGGGCGCGGCCAGCAAGGCCAGCACGGCGTCGACGGCGCCCTTGCGCAGCTTGTCGGCCCCCAGGTCCAACCCCGACAGCCGGGTCTGGGCGGTGAAGGGCACCACCACGGCCCCGTGCGGCAGTTCGGCGGGAACAATGCCGTGCCGATCCCGCGCCAGGGCCAGGATGGAACGGCCCTCCGGCGTTTCATCGCCCAGGCTGGCCAGCACCGCCGCCTCGGCCACTTCGCGTTCGGAGACGCCCGGCGCGGGCAGGAAGGCAGCAGCCTGGCGGTTGCCCAGCGTGATGGTGCCGGTCTTGTCCAGCAGCAGCACGTCCACGTCGCCGGCCGCCTCCACCGCGCGGCCGGAGGTGGCAAGCACGTTGAAGCGCACCAGCCGGTCCATGCCGGCGATGCCGATGGCCGAGAGCAGCCCGCCGATCGTGGTGGGGATCAGCGTGACCAGAAGTGCTGCCAGCACTGCCACCGAGGGCGCCTGCCCGTTCCAGCCGGCGAAGCCCACCAGGGTGGCCACCGCGATCAGGAAGATGATCGTCATGCCGGCCAGCAGGATGTCGAGCGCGATCTCGTTCGGCGTTTTCTGGCGCGAGGCGCCCTCCACCAGCGCGATCATGCGGTCGAGGAAGCTGCTGCCGGCGGCGGCGGTCACGCGCACCACGATCCAGTCGGACACCACCAGCGTGCCGCCGGTGACAGCGCTGCGGTCGCCGCCGCTCTCGCGGATCACCGCCGCACTTTCGCCGGTAACGGCCGCCTCGTTCACGCTGGCGATGCCCTGGGCCACCTCGCCATCGGCGGGAACGATGTCGCCGGCCTCCACCAGCACCAGGTCGCCCACCCGCAGCTCGGCAGCGGCGCGCGGCTGCCACAGCGCGCGGTCATCCGGGCGCAGCAGCAGCTTGGCCACGGTCTCCCCGCGGGTGCGGCGCAGCGCATCGGCCTGCGCCCGGCCGCGCCCTTCGGCCACCGCCTCGGCAAAGGTGGCGAACAGTACCGTCAGCCACAGCCACAGCGCGATGCCGGCCTGGAACGGCCAGGGCTGGCCGGTGGCGAAGGCGCGGGCGGCGAGCAGGGTGACCAGGATCGCCACCACCTCCGTGGTGAAGATCACGGGGTTGCGGACCAGGTGGCGCGGGTTGAGCTTGCGCAGCGCATCCTGCGCGGCGCGGCGCAGCAGGGCCGGGTCGGCCAGCGCGGCGGCCGTGCGGGTGCCGCGGCGTGGCGCGGCGAGGGGGGTGGCGTCCATCGTGCGGATTCCTAGAAGATCTTGCCGGCGGCGAGCGCGAAGTGCTCGGCCAGCGGGCCCAGGGCGAGGGCGGGCATGAACTGCAGCCCGCCCAGGATCAGGATCACGCCGGCCAGGAGGCCTGCGAAGAGCGGGCCATGCGTGGGGAAGGTGCCGGCGGAGGCGGCCAGCTTCGGCTTGGCGGCGATGCTGCCGGCGATCGCCATCACCGGCACCACATAGGCGAAGCGGCCCAGCAGCATGGCGATGCCCAGCGTGGTGTTCAGCCACGGCGTGTCGGCCGTAAGCCCGCCAAAGGCCGAGCCGTTGTTCCCGGCCGCCGAGCTGTAGGCGTAGAGCATCTCCGAAAGCCCGTGCGGCCCGGCATCCTGGATGGACGCGACGGCGGCCGGCAGCGCCAGGGAAACCGCGCCGAAACCCAGGATCGCCGCCGGCAGCACCAGCACCGCGAGCATGGCCAGCTTGATCTCGCGCGCCTGCACCTTCTTGCCCAGGTATTCCGGCGTGCGGCCCACCATCAGCCCGGCGATGAACACCGCCAGCAGGGCGAACACCAGCATGCCATACAGGCCCGAGCCGACGCCGCCGGGCAGCACCTCGCCCAGCTGGATCAGGAACAGCGGCACCAGCCCGCCCAGCGGCGTGAAGCTGTCGAACATGGCATTCACCGCGCCGCAGGAGGCACCGGTGGTGGTGGCGGTGAACAGCGCCGTCAGCGCCATGCCGAAGCGCACCTCCTTGCCTTCCATGTTGCCCAGGGTGGGATCAAGCCCGGCGGCGAGGTGCAGCGGGTTGCCGCCCGCTTCGGCGGCGTACACCAGCGCGGTGGCGGCCACGACATAGACCAGCATCACCCCCAGCAGCGCGCGGCCCTGGCGCGGGTCGCCCACGATGCGGCCGAAGGCCAGCGCCAGCGCGAACGGGATGATCTGCTGCGCCCAGATCTGCGCCGCGGTCGCCAGGGCCGAGGGCCCCTCGAACGGGTGGGCCGAGTTGGCGCCGAAGAAGCCGCCGCCATTGGTGCCCAGGTGCTTGATGGCGATCTGGAACGCGGCCGGGCCGAGCGGGATCACCTGCGTGGCGCCCTCCAGCGTGGTGGCCTCCGCATTGGCCGCCAGCGTCTGCGGCATGCCCATGGCCACGAAGGCGAGCCCGAGCACGAGGGACAACGGCAGCAGCAGGTAGAGCGTGACGCGCACGAAATCCGCCCAGAAATTGCCGAGATCCTGCAGCTTGCCCGCCGCGAAGGCGCGCGAGACGGCCAGGGCGAGCGCGATGCCGGTGGCGGCGGAGAGGAAGTTCTGCACCGACAAGCCCGCCATCTGGCTGAGGTTGCTCATCGCCGACTCGCCGCTATAGGCCTGCCAGTCGGTGTTGGTGACGAAGCTCACGGCGGTGTTGAAGGCCAGCCACGGCGCGATGCCGTCGAACCCCTGCGGGTTCAGCGGCAGCACGCCCTGCAGCCGCAGCAGCGCATAGAGCAGCACGAAGCCCGCGGCGTTGGCGGCGAGCATGGCCAGCGTGTAGCCGCGCCAACCCATGCCGCGCGCGGGGTCGATGCCGCAGGCGGCGTAGATCGGGCGTTCCAGTGCTGCGAGAAAGCGCACCCGCCCCGCCGCCACGGCGGCGATATAGCGTGCCAGCGGGATCGCCGTGGCCAAGATGGCCGCCAGCACGAGCGCGATCTGCGCCCATCCGTTCCAGGTCATCGAGGTGTTCCTATAGGTCTTCGGGGCGCAGCAGCGCCCAGAGCATGTAGCCCAGCAGCGCGGCGGCCACGGCGCCGCCCAGAACCAGTTCAAGCATGGCGGTCACACCCGCTCGCAGCCGGCGGCATAGGCCGCCATCAGGGCGAAGAACCCCACCCCCAGGCTGAACAGCAGAAGATCGGTGAACAGGATGTCGAGCATGGATCCCTCCGGCGATGGTCGGCCAAGGGGTAGCGGCGGGCGCCGCAAAATCGCCATGTGAGTTCCGGGCCCCGCGCATAAAGAGCGCGTAAAGACCGAAGCGGACGGGCCCACGCACTGCTATTCTGCCGCCATGCCGCACGCGCCGCACCGCCCCGATCCCGATGCCCTCCTGGCGCAGGTGCAGCGCGCGGGGCGCGGCCGGCTGAAGGTGTTCCTCGGCGCCGCCCCCGGCGTGGGCAAGACCTTCGAGATGCTGGCCGAGGCCCGCCGCCGCCGCGCGGGCGGGGAGGATGTGCTGGTCGGCCTGGTCGAAACGCATGGCCGGGCAGAGACCGAGGCCGCGATCGGCGACCTGCCGATCCTGCCCCGCGCGCGCCTGGAATACCGCGGCCAGGTGCTGGAGGAATTCGACCTCGACGCCGCCCTCCTGCGGCGCCCGGCGATCCTGCTGCTGGACGAGCTGGCCCACACCAACGCCCCCGGCAGCCGCCACCTGAAGCGCTGGCAGGATGTGGAGGAGCTGCGCCGCGCCGGCATCGAGGTCTGGACCGCCCTGAACGTCCAGCACCTGGAAAGCCTCGGCGAGGCGGTGGCCCGCATCACCGGCGTGCGCGTGGCCGAAACGGTGCCCGACCAGGTGCTGGCCGAGGCCGATGCCGTGGAGCTGGTCGACATCCCCCCCGCGGAACTGATCGAGCGCATGCGCCAGGGCCGCATCTACCGGCCGGACCAGGCCCAGCGCGCGCTGCAGGGCTTCTTCCGCGAGGGCAACCTCGCCGCGCTGCGCGAACTCGCCCTGCGCCGCACCGCGGAGCGCGTGGACGACGACGTGACGCACTACATGCGCGCCAACGCCATCGCCGGCCCCTGGCCCGCCGGCGCGCGGGTGATGGCGCTGGTGGGCGGCGATCCCGGCGCCTTGCAGGTGGTGCGCGAGGCGCGGCGCATCGCCGATGCGCTGAAGGCGCCGCTGCTGGTGCTCCATGTCGAGACCTTCCGCACCAACGAGGGCGATCCGGACCCGGTGCTGCGCCTGGCGGAGCGCCTGGGCGCCACGGTGGAGACGGTGCTGGCGCGCGACATCCCCGGCGCCGTGCTGCAGCACGCGGCGGCGCACAACGCCACCCACCTGGTGATGGGCCGCGGCCATCCACCGCTGTGGCGGCGCCTGCTGGGGCGCACCCTGAGTGGCGTGCTGCTGCGCCGCGCCACGGATTTCACCCTGCATTTGGTGCCGCACCCGCCCGGCCCGCACCGGCCGCCCCCCTGGCGCGCCCCCTCACTGCCGGCCTGGCTGGGCTGGTCCGTGCCGCCCGCCCTGGTGGCAGGTGCCACGGCGGTGGCCCTGGGGCTGGAGGGCGGCGTGCCCGGGGGCGCGCTGGGCATGGTCTATCTTGTGCCGGTGGTGGCCGCGGCGGTGGCGCTGGGGCCGCTCGCGGGCATGCTGGCGGCCATACTGGGCTTCCTCGCCTGGAACTTCCTGTTCCTGCCGCCGCGCTACGAACTGGCCATTGCCGGCCCGCAAGACATCGTGGGCGTTGTGGTCTTCACGATCATCGCGCTGCTGCTGGTTGGCACCACGGGCGGGCTCGGCCGCTCCATGCGCGCCGCCACCGCCCGCATGCTGGGGCTGCGGCGGCTGGTGCAGCTCAGCCGGCGGCTGGGTGCCGCGCAGGACCGCGCGGAACTGCTGGAGGCGATCACCGAGGAAGCCGCGCGCCTGGTCGGCGGCGCCAGCTGCGTGCTGCTGCCACTGCCACTAGCGCCGGGGCACACCGCGCCGGACCTTGTTGTGCGCGCCACCCGCCCGATCGACGCGGACCCCGACACCGCCTCCCTGGCCGCCGCTCGCTGGGCCATGGCCCATGCCCGCCCGGCCGGCCATGGCACCGCCACCCTGCCTTCGGTCGCCTGGCAGTTCCGCCCGATGCGCACCGCGCGCGGCACTGTCGGGCTGGTGGGCGTGCAGCTCTCCGCCCCGCTCGATGCCACCGCCGAGCGCGCGCTGGAGGCGTTGATCGACCAGTCCGCCATCGCGCTGGAACGCCAGGAGCTGATGGAGGAGCGTGCCATCGCCGGCGCACGCGCCGAAACCGAGGCCCTGCGCACCGCGCTGCTCACCTCCCTGGGCCACGACCTGCGCACGCCGCTCACCTCCATCCGCGGTGCCATCGCCACCCTGCGCACCTCCGGCGCCGCCTTGCCGGAGGCGACCCGCGCCGACCTGCTGGCCGTCGCCGAGGAGGAGACGGAGCGCCTGTCCGCCTGGCTGAACAGCATCATCGGCATCGTGCGCCTGGAAAGCGGCCAGGTGACGCCACGGCGCGAGATCGTGGATATCGCCGAGGCACTGCGCGAGACCGCCAGCCGCGCGGGCCAGCGCACGGGCCGCCAGGTGGCGCTGGAAACGCCGGAAACACTGGCCGCCCCGGGGCTGGACCCGGCGTTGCTGCACCAGGTGCTGGGCAACCTGCTCGACAATGCGCTGAAATTCTCCGGCCCCCAGGGGCGCGTGGCGGCGCGGGCCCGGCCGCTTCCCGGCGCGGTGGAGATCGTGGTGGAGGATAACGGCCCCGGCATCGCCGCCGCCGACCTGCCGCGCATCTTCGACCCGTTCTTCCGCGCCACGCGCACCGACCGCGTCGCGGCGGGCAGCGGGCTCGGGCTCGCCATCGCCCATGGCCTGACCCATGCCATGGGCGGGCGGATCGCCGCCGCCAGCCCGATCGCCGACGGCCACGGCACGCGCCTGGAACTCCGGTTCCCCGCGTCATGACAGCAGGCGCGCCCCGCATCCTGGTGGTGGACGACGAACCCCAGATCCACCGCTTCCTCGGCCCCGCGCTGGAAGCCGCCGGCTTCGCGCCACTGCGCGCGCTCACCGCAGGCGAGGGCCTGCGCCAGGCGGCCGAGCGCTCCCCCGACCTGATCCTGCTCGACCTCGGCCTGCCGGACATGGACGGCATCCAGGCAATCCCGCGCCTGCGCGCCTTTTCATCCGTGCCGATCGTGATCCTCTCCGCCCGAGACCGCGAGGCGGAGAAGATCGCCGCCCTGGATGCCGGCGCCGACGACTACGTCGAAAAGCCCTTCGCCCTGGGCGAGCTGCTCGCGCGGCTGCGTGCCCTGCTGCGCCGGGTCGGCACCCCGGCCGTGCAAGCCACGGCAAGGCTGCGCGCCGGGCCGCTGGAGATCGACTTCGCGGCGCGCCTGGTGCACCTGGATGGCGCCCGCCTGCACCTGACCCCGCGCGAGTGGGACCTGCTGGCCGCACTGGCCCAGGCCGGCCCGGGCCGGCTGGTCACCCAGCGGCACCTGCTGCAGACGGTGTGGGGGCCCGCGCACCTGGACGATGCCCAATACCTGCGGGTCTATATCGGCCATCTGCGCGCCAAGCTGGGGGCGGCGGCGCAGCTGATCCAGACCGAGCCGGGGATCGGCTATCGCTTCGGCCCTCCGGCGGACGAGGGTGGCTGACCGCTAAGGCCGCATCAGGGGCGAGCGCCCCAGCCTACCCCTCCAGCGCGCGCGCCACCGCCAGCAACGTGGCGTCCTGCCCACGGCCGGCGAGGATCGACAGGCCCACGGGCGCGCCATCCACCGTGGCGCCGGGGAGGTTCACCTGCGGCGCGCCGGAATGCCCGGCCGCACAGGTCAGCGCGGTGATCCGGTCGCGCGGTTCCGCCAGGGCGGAGACGGACTGGCCGCGCAGCGGGGCCGGGAAGGGTGTGGTGGGCAGGCACAGGATGGTGCCGGGCGGCAGCAGCAGCGCCAGCCGCGCCGTCACTTCGCGCCGGGTGATGGCGCCGTAGCTGCGTTCCAGTCCCGAATATTCGCCCCCGGCCACCAGCCCGCGCGCCACGCTCCAGGCCAGGCGCGGATTATGGGCGTTCAGCCAGGGCGCAAAGGTGGCGAAGGCTTCGCTTTGCTGCAGTACGCGCTGGGCACGCAGCCAGGCGGTCAGGCCCGCGGGCGCCAGCATCTCGTCTCGCCGCGCACCCAGCAGCGCCGCCAGCCGCGCCACCATCGGCGCCAGCGCTGCCTGCACCGCCTCATCCGCGAAGCCGAACGCATCGGTGGCCACCAGCAGCGTGGTCGGCAGCGCGGCGGGCACCGCCTCGCCCAGCATCACCTCGCCCACCCGGGCGAAGGTGGCAGCGTCCCGCGCGAACCAGCCGCAGGTGTCGGAGGAAGGCGATTGCACGCAGATCCCTTCGAACGGCACCCGCCCAAGCGTGGGCCGGATCCCGTACAGCCCGGAAAAGCTCGCCGGCACGCGCACGGAGCCACCGGTATCCGTGCCCAACGCGAAATCGCAGGCCCCACCCGCCACCGCCGCGGCGGAGCCGGAGGAGGAGCCGCCGGGCACCCGATCCGGCGCGGCCGGGTTGGCGGGCGTGCCGTCATGCGGGTTCTCGCCCAGGATGCCCAGCGAGACCTCGTCGGTGATCGTCTTGCCGATGATGGAGGCCCCGGCGCCCAGCAGCCGCTCCACCACCGCGGCATGGCGCGTGGGCGTGCCGGCATAGGCGGGCCAATCCGGGTTGCCGCCCCCGGTGGGCCAACCGGCCACGTCGATCAGGTCCTTCACCGCGAAGGTGAGCCCGGCCAGCGGCCCGGTGGCGGCACCTGTGATGCGGCAGCGCGGCCCGGCGACGAAGGCGCCAAGTTCCGTAGCGGTGCGGGGGTCCATGCGCGGCTCCTGTTGCGGCACCGCAGCATGCTGCGCCGCAGCGCGCGCCTCAATCCCCCGCGATTATGCCGAGGCGCGGAAAGCCGGCGCGGAGAGGTCCTGCGCCACCGGCGCCCAGGTCGAAACATCCAGCCGGTAGCCGGAATCCTCGCACAGCAGCAGCCGCCGGTGCCGCGGATCCGGCTCGATCTTGCGGCGCAGGCGGTAGATATGGGTCTCCACCGTGTGCGTGGTCACGCCATCGCGATAGCCCCACACCTCGTGCAGCAGCACCTGGCGGGTCACCACGCTGCCCCCGGCGCGGTGCAGGAAACGCAGGATCGAAGCCTCGGTCGCGGTCAGGCGGATCATCCGGCCAGACGGCTCCTCCAGCTCGCGCTGGTCCGGGCGGAACAGGTAGGGCCCCACCGTCAGTGCCGTGCCGGCACTGGCGCCGTGGTGGCGCAGTTGCGCGCGCACCCGTGCCACCAGTTCCAGCGCGCGCACGGGCCGGGCGATGGCATCGTTGGCCCCCGCATCCAGGCAGCGCACCACCTGCCCGTCGATCCCATCGTGCAGCACCAGGATCGGCAGCGTATGGCCCGCCCGGCGCAGCGCGGCGCACAGCGCGGGGGCGTCGGGCAGGGCCAGGCGGGCATCCAGCACCAGCCCTGCCGCGTCGGCCAGCGCCGCGCCAAGATCCGGCATTCCAGGCGGCGCGGTCACCGCGAACCCGCCATCCGCCAGGCGCTCGGCCAGGGCGGCACGCTCCGCCGCATCCGCCACCGCCAACACGATCCGCAATCCCGTCGGCATCGATCGTTCCCTTTCTCGTGCCAGGGGCATCCCATGTGGAACACCCTGTCCGGTCACGCTACGGAGGCAGCCATGGCCATGGATGCAGGCACGGCCGGCGCGAGGATGACGCGGTTGCGCCCGCCCTTCTTGGCCGCATACAGCGCCTGGTCGGCCCGCTCCACCCACTCCGTCAGCCGCTCGCCGGGGTCGTAGAGCGCCCCACCGGCCGAAAGCGTCACGTTGCCGATGGTCTTGCCGGAGGTGCGGGCCACGATCTCCCGCCCCTCGAAGCTGCGGCGCACCCGTTCCGCCACCGCCATCGCTGCATCGGGCCGCGTGGCCGGCAGGATCACGGCGAACTCCTCCCCGCCATAGCGCGCCACGAAATCGCTGGTGCGGGCGGAGGAGGCCAGGGTGCTCGCCACCAGGCGCAGCACCTGGTCGCCGGTCTGGTGGCCCCAGGTATCGTTCACCCGCTTGAAGTGGTCGATATCGATCAGCAGCAGCATCAACGGCTCACCGGAGTTCATCGCCCTGCCGGCAATGTCGCGCAGCTGCGTGTCGAAACTGCGGCGATTCGCCAGCCGCGTCAGCCCGTCCGTCGCCGCATCCTGGCGCATATCGTCCAGCGAACGCTCCAGCAGCTGGATGCGCTCCACCGCGCCGGTCAGGTGCTGGCCGATCGCCTCGCTGCGGTCCGCCACCGCGCGGGCCTCCTCGCGCAGCTTCTGGATCAGCGCCGTCAGCGTCACCCCGCCATCGGAGAAGGCGCGGGAGGTATCGCGCACCACGCTGCCGAACTCGCGCGCACCGTTGCCCGCATCGCCCACCATGGCGCCGACCTCATGCAGCAGGTTCTGCATCCGGTCAGACGCCTCGCGCAGCGCATCGCGCTCACGGGCATGCACGAAGAACTTGCGATAGATCGCCGCCATCGTCTGGTCGTCGCAATGTGCCGGCTTGGTCAGCAGCACATCGATCAGATGCCGTAGCTCCGGGTTCAGCCCGGAGTGATACTCGTACCAGATCGCGAAGTTGTCCGGGGTCGGGGTGATCCCGAGCTGGACAACCGAGTCAAAGGCGGCGCGCCCGCATTCGGCTGGATTGTAGCGCACCAAGCGGTTTCCCCTCCGGTCCTGACGGGCGCCAGGATGGCGGGGTCATGCTTCCAATCGGTAAACGAACCGGGGTATTTCTACGTATTTCGACGGAGGCCCCCCAGCGGCCCCCTAAAGCACGAACCAATCCGCCCCCACCGGCCCCAGCGCGGGGGTGCGGATGGTGAGATCGGCCACCCGGTCCCCGTTCACATCGCCCTCGATCAGCCGCTCGCCGGCCGAGTCGGCCCAGCGCAGCTGCCCGGCCACGCCAGAGAAGGCGGCGCCGCCGATGAAGCTGAAGGCGTCGTTGGCCAGCGTCGCGGCAATCGCGTCGATCGGGCCAAGGTCGATCACCTCGCCAAGGGAGCGGTCGAGATCGGCCAGCACCACCGCCTGCGCCGCGGCCGCCCCCAGCGTGGCCGGGCCGAACACGAACCGGTCCACGCCGGCCCCGCCGATCACCGTATCCAGCCCGCCGGCCAGCACGAACAGGTCGTTGCTCGTGCTGCCCATCAGCAGCTCGCCACCCGCCGTGCCGGTGATCGCATCGTCTGTCAGGATCGCGGCACTGGCCGACATGGTGCCGATGACCGCCCCGCCGCTGGCGCCGTACAGCACCACGGTGAAGAGCTCGTCGGGCTCCGGCACCACGTCGCCGGCCACCTGCACCACCAGCGGAATGGCGGTCTGGCCGGCCGCGAAGGTGATCCTGCCCTGCGGCATCACGCCGCCGGCGAAGTCCGCCGCATCGGCCGCCCCGGGCAGGATCGCCCAGCTCACCTCGGTGGCCCCGGTGGCAGCCCCCGCGCGCGTCACGGTGAAGCCGAAGGCGGTGCTGCCCGCATTGCCTTCCGCCACCCCCGCCTTGTTGGCCATGATGGAAAGGCTGATGTCGTCGTTCCAGATCAGCCCGCCCGCCGTGGCCACACCCAGGCTCGCCCCGGTGGAGGGGCCAGAGAGCGTTACCGCGAAGCGTTCGTTGAACTCCCCCGCCCGGTCGCCGCGCACCGGCACGCTGATCAGCTTCTGCGCCTCCCCGGCCGCGAAGGTCAGCATGCCGGCCGGCAGCACATCGCCCACGAAATCCGCCGCATCGGCCGGCGCGGTGCCGGAAGCCACCTGCCCGGCCACAGACCACTTCACCGTCTGCACCTCGGTGGTGTTGCCGCTGCGCGTAACGGCGAAGGTGAAGTTCGTCTGCGTGCCGGGTTGGCCCTCGGGCTTGGAGGCGGCGGCGGAGGCAATCCCGAAGCTCGATCCCGCCACCACCGCCACGTCCTTGTCGGCGAAGCGCAGGGTCTGGATGTTGGTCAGCGTGTCGGTGCCGTCCACCCCCTTCACCAGCGTCTCGCCGGCGCCGAAGGTCACGGTGTAGTTGGCGGCCACGCCCTGGAACACCGCCACGTTCACGCCCGCGCCGCCATCGATCGTGTCGCTGCCGCCGCCGCCGGCCAGCGTGTCGTCGCCCTGGCCGCCGAACAGCGCGTTGTCCAGCCCGTCGCCGGTGATGGTGTCGTTGCCGTTGCCGCCGATCACGTTCTCGAAGTTGCGGATCGTGTCCTCGATCGTGCCGCCCACCATGGCCGCGGTGTAGAGCGGGCCGTTCAGCGTCAGCGTCACGGGCAGGCTCTTCTCGGCGTAGCTCACCGTGTCGATCCCCGCGCCACCATCCAGCGTGTCCTTGCCGGCGCGGCCCTGGATCGTGTTGGCGAACGCGTCGCCCACCACCGTGTCGCCGCCGAACCCGGCCACCACGTTCTCCACGTTGCGCACGACCACGTCGGCCGCCAGGAAGCCATAGGCCACCCCGGCATCCACCCCGCCGTTCAATGTCAAGGACATGCCCAGCAGCGGATAATCGAACACCGCCGTGTCGCTGCCCGCGCCGCCATCCAGCAGGTCGAACCCGCCGCCGCCCACCAGCGTGTCGTTGCCACCGCCGCCGGCCAGCACGTTGTCCTTGCTGTCGCCGGTCAGCGCATCGTCGCCGCTGCCGCCGGTCACGTTCTCCACGTTTCGCAGCGTGTCCGCGGCCACACCGCCCACGAACACCGTGGCCGGCGCGGCGCCCGAAAGCGTCACGGTCAGCGGCTGGCTTTCGTCGGTGAACAGCGCGGTATCCGTGCCCTCGCCGCCATCGATCGCATCCGCCCCGCCCGCACCGCGCAGGATGTCATCCCCGCCGCCGCCCTCCAGCCGGTTCGCTGCGCCATCGCCGGTCAGCAAGTCGGCCACGCTGCCGCCCACCAGGTTCTCGATATTGCGCAGCGTGTCCTCGGCCTTGCCGCCCACCGTCACGATCGCGTCGGTGGCGCCGTTCAGCGTCACCACCACGGCCACGCCCTTCTCCGAATAGTCGGCGGTGTCGCTGCCGCCCTGCCCGTCCAGCGTGTCCTTGCCGCTATTGCCGGTGAAGCGATTGTCCAGCGCATCGCCCGCCAGCACGTCGTCCGCGCTGCCACCCATCAGGTTCTCGATGTTGAGCAGCCAGTCCTCGGCCAGCCCGCCCACGAAGGCCTGCGCTTTGGTGGCGCCGTTCAGCGTCACCACCACCGGCAGGATCTTGTCGGCGAAGCCCGCCGTGTCGCTGCCCAGCCCGCCATCCAGCGTATCCGCCCCGGCACCGCCCACCAGCAGGTCTTCCCCGCCCAGGCCCAGCAGCGTGTCGTTGCCAGACCCGCCATCCAGCAGGTTGCCCAGCCCGTCCCCGGTCAGCGCATCGTTGCCCGCGCCGCCCACCACGCCCTCAATATTGCGCAGTCTGTCCTCGGCCACGCCACCCACCGTCGCCACGGCATCGACCGCGCCGGCCAGCGTCACCACCACCGGCACCACCTTGTCGGCAAAGCCGGCCACGTCGAACCCGGTGCCGCCATCCAGCACATCCGCCCCGCCGCCGCCGGAAAGCCGGTCGTCGCCGCCACCGCCCTCCAGCAGGTTGGCCAACCCGTCGCCAGAGAAGCTGTCATTGCCGCTGCCGCCGACCAGGTTCTCGATCCCGCGCAGGATGTCCTCGGCCACCCCGCCCACGCTCACCGCCGCATTCACCGCGCCATTGAGCGTGACAGCCACCGCCAACGTCTTTTCGGAGAACACGGCCGTGTCGATCCCGGTGCCGCCATCCAGCACATCCTTGCCAACCAGCCCCGCCAGCCGGTCATTGCCGGCGCCGCCTTCCAGCAGGTTGGCCAGCCCGTCGCCGGTCAGCACATCGTCGCCGCTGCCGCCGGTGATGTTCTCCACATTGCGCACCACGTCCTCGGCCAGGCCGCCCACCGTGGCCACCGCATTGGCCCCGCCGGCCAGCACCAGCACCACCGGCAGCGTCTTGTCGGCGTAGGAGACGGTGTCCACCCCATCCCCGCCATCCAGCGTGTCCTGCGCCCCGCCGCCCTGCAGCCGGTCCGCCCCGGCGCCGCCGATCAGGATATTGGTCACGCCATCGCCCACCAGCGCATCGTCGCCCGCGCCGCCGGTCACGTTCTCCACGTTGCGCAGCGTGTCCTCGGCCGTGCCGCCGATCTGCACCACTGCATCGCTGCCGCCGGCCAGCGTCACCGCCACAGACAGCAGCTTGTCGACATACAGCGCCGTATCGGTGCCCAGCCCGCCATCGATCGTGTCCTTGCCGCCACCGCCCAGGAACGCGTTGGAAAGGTCATCACCCACCAGCGTGTCGCCCGCCGCACCGCCCTCCACGTTCTCGATGTTGCGGATCTGGTCCTCATCCACCCCGCCCACCTTCACCGTCGCGGTGTTGGAGCGGTTGAGCGTGATCGTCACACCCACCAGTTTCTCGCGGTAGCTCGCCGTATCCGTGCCCACTCCGCCATCGAGAAGATCGACGCCCTCGCGGCCCTGCAGCACGTCGTCGCCCTCGCCGCCGGCCAGCGTATCCGCACCCGCGCCGCCATCCAGGATATTGGCCAGCCCGTCGCCGGCCAGCACGTCGTTGCCGCTGCCGCCGGTGATGTTCTCGAAGTTCACCACCGCATCCTCAACCACCCCGCCGACAGAGGCGTAGCTGGTCAGCGCCCCGTTCAGCGTCAGCAGCACCGGCAGCACCTTGTCGGAGAAGCGCACCGTGTCGTTGCCAACCCCGCCATCCAGGTCGTCCTTGCCGCCGCCGCCGGCCAGGCTGTCATTGCCCGCGCGGCCCTCGATGCGGTTCTCCTGCGCGTCGCCGGTGATGGTATCGTCCTGCCCGCCGCCGATGATGTTCTCGATGTTGCGCAGGATGTCCTCGGCCCCCCCGCCCACCGACAGCACGGCATCCAGCCCGCCATTCAGCGTCACCGAAAGTGCTGCCTGCTTCTCGGTATAGATCGCGGTATCGATGCCCGCGCCGCCATCCAGCACGTCGTTGCCGAACCCGCCCTGCAGCGTGTCGTTCCCCGCGCCGCCGAACAGCGCGTTGGGCAGCGTGTCGCCGCCCAGCACGTCGTCGCCGCTGCCGCCGGTCACGTTCTCCACGTCGCGCAGCGTGTCTTCCAGCTGCCCGTCCACCGCCACCTGCACCGCATTGCCGCGGTTGAGCGTCACGGCAACAGAGACGGTCTTCTCGGCATAGCTGGCGGTGTCGCTGCCCAGCCCGCCCTCCAGCACGTCCTGCCCGCCGCCGCCGGAAAGCACGTCGTCGCCCGCGCCGCCATCCAGGCTGTTGGCCCCGGCATTGCCGCCAAGCTGGTCGTTGCCGGCGCCGCCCACGATGTTCTCGATGCCGCGCACGCTGTCCTCGGCCACGCCGCCCACCGTGGCGGTGGCAATGCCCGCGCCATCCGCCAGCACCAGGTTCACACCCAGGACCTTCTCGGCATAGATCACCGTGTCGATGTCCGCGCCGCCGTCGATCGTGTCCGCCCCGGCGCCGCCGGCGATCTGGTCGTCGCCACCCAGGCCGGAAAGCACGTCCGCCCCCGCGCCACCCTCCAGCCGGTTGGCCACGGCATCGCCGGTCAGCGTATCGGCAGCACCGCCGCCCACCAGGTTCTCGATATTGCGCAGCGTGTCCTCGGCCACGCCGCCCACGCTGGCCACCACGTTGCTGCCGCCGTTCAGCGCCACCACCACCGCCACGCTGCGGTCGGCATACACGGCGGTATCCACGTTGCCGCCGCCATCCAGCACATCGGCGCCGAGGCCGCCGGTCAGCACGTCGTCGCCCAGCCCGCCCAGCAGCGTGTCGTTGCCCGCCCCGCCGGCCAGCGCATTGGCCAGGGCGTCGCCGGTCAGCTGGTCGTTGCCGGAACCACCAACAACATTCTCCACGTTGCGCACCGTGTCCTCGGCCACGCCGCCCACGCTGGCGGTGGCGTTGCTGGCACCGTTCAGCACCAGCGCCACGGCCAGGGACTTGTCCGCAAACGAAACGGTATCGGCGCCCAGGCCGCCATCGATCGTGTCGATCCCGCCGCGCCCCTCCAGCACGTCGTCGCCGCCGCCGCCCTCGAACGTATTGGCCGCGCCATCGCCGGTGAAGCGGTCCGCCCCGCTGCCGCCCACCAGGTTCTCGATGTTGCGCAGCGTGTCCTCGTCCACGTTGTTCACGCGCAGGGTCACGTTGGTGGCGCCGTCCAGCACCACCTCCACCGCGGTCGTGCGCAGAACGTAGATCGCGGTGTCGCTGCCGGTGCCGCCATCCAGCGTGTCGCGCCCCAGCATGCCGTCCAGCCGGTCGTTGCCCGCGCCGCCCTCCAGCACGTTCACCAGCAGGTCGCCCGCGATGTCGTCGTCGCCGCTGCCGCCGACGATGTTCTCCATGTTGCGGATCGTGTCCTCGGCCACGCCGCCGACCTTCACCGTGGCATCGGCCCCGGCCGCCAGCACCACCTGCAGCGGCAGGGTCTTCTCCGAATACACCGCGGTATCGAAGCCGAACCCGCCATCCAGCACATCGCGGCCGGCCAGCCCGGTCAGCACGTCGGCCCCGCCGCTGCCGAACAGCGCATTGGCCCCCGCATCGCCGGTCAGCTGGTCGTTGCCCAGCCCGCCGATCACGTTCTCCACGTTGCGGACCGTGTCCTCCTCCAGCCCGCCAACGAACACCTTGGCATCCAGCGCGCCCGCCAGCGCCACCGCCACGGTCACGGTGCGCTCGCTGTAGCTCGCCGTGTCGCTGCCCGCGCCGCCATCCAGCGTGTCCGCCCCGGCACGGCCGATCAGCAGGTCGTCGCCATCCGCGCCCGCCAGCACGTCGTTGCCGCCGCCGCCATCCAGCGTATTGGCCAGCCCGTCGCCGGTCAGCGCATCGGCCCCGGTGCCGCCGAGCACGTTCTCGATATTGCGCAGCGTGTCAGAGGCCAAGCCGCCGATCGTCACCTGCGCCGGCGTGGCGCCGTTCAGGGTCACGGTCACCGCGGCCACCTCTTCGGCATAGCTCGC
The DNA here is from genome assembly GCA_947460455.1 of Rhodospirillales bacterium. Classification (GTDB taxonomy): domain Bacteria; phylum Pseudomonadota; class Alphaproteobacteria; order Acetobacterales; family Acetobacteraceae; genus CAMDGX01. The sequence continues at coordinate 18,057 of CANHKG010000014.1, forward strand.
CGTGTCGCGCCCCAGCCCGCCATCCAGCGCATCGGCGCCGGCCATGCCCTCCAGCAGGTCGTCGCCGCCGCCGCCATCCAGCGCATTGGCGAAGGCATCGCCGGTCAGCGTGTCCGCCCCCGCGCCGCCGGTCACGTTCTCGATGTTGCGCAGCGTGTCCTCGGCCACGCCGCCCACCCGCACCGTCACGTCGGCGCCGCCCAGCAGCGTCACCTCCACCGGCAGCAGCTTGTCGGCATACACCGCCGTATCGCTGCCATCGCCGCCATCAATCAGGTCCTGGCCCGCCAGCCCCGCCAGCACGTCGTTGCCGCCGCCACCCTCCAGCCGGTTGGCCTGCGCATCGCCGGTCAGCACATCCCCGCCGCCGCCGCCGATGATGTTCTCAACATTGCGCACCACGTCCTCGGCCAGGCCGCCCACCGTCGCCGTGGCATCGGTGGCCCCGTTCAGCGCCAGCACCACGCCCAGCACCTTCTCCGCGAAGGAGACGGTGTCCTTGCTGCCCGCGCCGCCATCGATCACGTCGGCGCCGCCCATGCCCTGCAGCACATCGTCGCCCAGCCCGCCCGACAGCGCATTCGCCGCCGCGTCGCCGGTCAGCCTGTCGGCCCCGCTGCCGCCGGTGATGTTCTCCACATTCACCAGCGCATCCTCGTCGATCCCGCCCACGCTCACCGTCACCGGCGCGGCACCGTTCAGCGTCACCACCACCGGCAGGGTCTTGTCGGTGTACAGCACGGTGTCAGACCCGCCGCCGCCATCGATCGAATCCAGCCCGCCATACCCGATCAGCGTATCCGCCAGGGAGGAGCCCAGCAGCGTATCCGCGCCCGCAAGCACCGTCGGCCACGATCCCAAAGACGTCGCCTGGCTCGCCGCGAACCCCATCGCGGTCGCCCAATCGACCGCCAGCCCCGAAAGCTGGTGCACCACCGTTCCCGAGACCACCAGCCGGATGCCAGAAACCGTGCCCCCGATCGGCACGTTCGGCGTCACGCTGTCGAAGGTGAAGCTGCCCAGCACATCCATGGCTTCGGTGGCGGAAAGCCTGATGCGGAATCCGCCCGAAATCCCCAGCACCGAGGTCGGCCCGATCTTCGCGAACCCGCTGAACAGGTCCAGCGTCGGCAGGTTGACGGCGGTTTTCGCGCTGAAATTGGCCATGTGGCTTCCCCTGGAGCCGGCCGCCCGCGGCAGCCGCCCGCCACGGCCCGCCCCCGCGGACGCCGCCATCACGGTGATTTAATGAATGGCGCGCAACCGCTTACAGCCTGCCTACAACGCGGCCGGATCGGGGCGATATGTGACGGATTATTGCGCCATGCCCACCGGGCTTGGCACGTCCATCATGAGCAGGGGGGGAATGGTGCTGCACGACAGGATTGAACTGTCGACCTCTCCCTTACCAAGGGAGTGCTCTACCACTGAGCTAGTGCAGCGCCGTGGCCGGGTGATTAGCCGCACGCCCCGCAAGGCGCAACCCCCAATCCCCTCGCGCCGGGCATGCCGGCTTGACGTCCCGCGCCCGGCTGCCCATTCCAACCCCATGGAAGAGACGCCGCCGCCCCGCCCCACCCTCACCGCACGCGCCCTGGCGGAGAAGCATGCGCGGGAGGCACGCCAGGCCACCGCCCTGCGCGCAAACCTGCTGCGCCGCAAGCAACAGCAGCGCGCCCGCACCGAGGGCGAGCCCCCCGCCCCGCCGGACTCGCCAGGCACCGCGAAGGGAGATTAGCAACTCATTATCCGGCGGCGTGCTCCTATCCGGGTGAGGCCAGGATTCGACACTATGCCGTCCGACCACGCCGCCCCCCCAGGTGACCCAAACGCCCGCCGCGCCCTGCTCGGCGGCCTCGCCATGGCGCTCAAGCTCCTGGCGCAGCGCATCCTGCCGCAGGCGGATACCGCGCTCGAAGTGGCCGAACTCGCCGCCCGCGCAGACGAACTCGCGGCCGAGGCCTGGAAGCTCGGCGCGTCCCGCGTGCCAGACCCCGCCCGCGCCGCCGCCCTGCAGGCCGAATTCCAGGCCTTCATCACGGAAACCGCGGAGGTCTCCGACCGTGCCGCCCGCGCCGCCGCCGCCGTCCGCGTGGTGGGGGAGGCGATCGAAACCCACGGCACCGCCCTGTCCACCCTCGCCCAAGCGCCAGAGGCCAACGACCTCGCCGCGCTGCGCGCCAAACTGCGCCCGATGCTGGCCACGCTGGAACAACTGCCGGACCGAATCGCCACCAGCAAGGCGCTGGCGCAAGATGTCGCCGCCATGGGCACCAACGCCGCCCGGCTGGGCAACGAGGCGCTGGCCGCGCAGGGCCACCGCATCCCCGCCACCGAAAAGGCCCTGGCGCTCTACCGCAGCCTGCGCGCCATCGGGCAAGAGGCCGGAACCATCGCCGAAACCCTGGTGGCGGAAGGCCAGGGCCTGCGCAACACCATCGGCAGCATCGCCGCCCATGTCGGCCAGATCGCCACCGGCACCGCCCAAACAACCGCGGAAAGCCGCCTGGCCCAGGTCGTCGCCGTTGGCACCGGCACCTCCACGCCCCCCGCCGGCGCGCTGGACTGGGGCATCGGCCGCGGCCGCTAAACGCCCGCCGTGTTCAGGTACACCGCGTAAAGGGAGGTCGTGCCGCAGATGAACAGCCGGTTCTTCTTGATCCCGCCGAAGCAGCAATTCGCCACCACCTCCGGGATCCGCACCAGCCCGATCAGCGTCCCGTCCGGCGCATAGCAGCGCACCCCATCCCCGGCCGACGTCCACACATTGCCGTGCCGGTCCACCCGCAACCCGTCGAACATCCCCACGTCGCAGGTCGCGAACACCTCGCTGTCCAGCAGCGCGCCGCCATCCACCCGCATCCGCCTGATGTGCCGCGGATACTGCGCGCCATGGCTGAACCCGGTATCGGCGATGTACAGGAACCGCTCATCCGGCGAGAACGCCAGCCCGTTCGGCTTGGCGAAATCCAGCGCCACCGCATGCACCTCGCCGCTGGCGGGGTCGATCCGATACACATGGCACGCCCCGATCTCGCTCGGCGCCGCATCGCCCTCATAGTCGAAATCGATCCCGTAGCTCGGGTCGGTGAACCAGATGGAGCCGTCGCTCTTCTCCACCACGTCGTTCGGCGAATTCAGCCGCAGGCCACGCCATTGGCTCGCCAGCACCGTCCGGCTCCCGTCATGCTCGGTCCGCACCACCTGGCGCGCGCGATGATGGCAGGTGATCAGCCGCCCCTGCCGGTCCACCGTATTCCCGTTGGAATTCTCCGCCGGCTGCCGGAACACGCTCACGGACCCGTCCGTCTCGTCCCAGCGCATCATCCGGTCATTCGGAATATCGGACCACACCAGGTAGCGATGCGCCGCGAAATACGCCGGCCCCTCCGCCCAGCGGCAGCCCTCGTACAGCTTATCCACATGCACGTTGCCGAACACGAGCCCGGCAAAGCGCGGGTCATAAACCTCGAAGTCCTTGGTGAGCATGGCATTTCCCCTTCGTGCCGCCAGACTGCGCCAACCCACGCCCTGCCGGCAAGCAACCCGATTTGCTTCGAAACCGCACGCACCCGCGCTATAATGGCCCCAACACCCCCATCGCGGGGCAAGACCCGAGGAGCCCCGGCCATGAACGACGCCCCGCACATCCCCCCGCTGGCCGACCCCTACTCGCTCCCGCTCAGCGAGCTGAACCCCGCCCGCCCCGAAGCCTTCGCCGCCGACGCCCACTGGGGCTATTTCGAGCGCCTGCGCCGCGAAGACCCGGTCCACTACACCGCGGAAAGCGAGTTCGGCCCGTACTGGTCCATCACCAAGTACAAAGACATCATGGCAGTGGACACCAACCACGCCACCTTCTCCTCCCTCTCCACCCTCGGCGGCATCTCCATCCGCGACCAGCGCGCCGATTTCCCGCTGCCCATGTTCATCGCCATGGACCCGCCGCGGCACGACGCCCAGCGCCTCGCCGTCTCCCCCATCGTCGCCCCCACCAACCTCGCCACGCTGGAAGGCGTCATCCGCGAGCGCGCCCAAACCATCCTCGATGCCCTGCCCCGCGGCGAAGCGTTCGACTGGGTGGACCGCGTCAGCATCGAGCTCACCACCCAGATGCTCGCCACCCTGTTCGACTTCCCCTTCGAGGATCGCCGCAAGCTCACCCGCTGGTCCGATGTCGCCACCGCCGTGCCGGGCTACGGCATCGTGGACACGGAGGAACAGCGCCAGGCCGAGCTGCGCGAATGCCTCGGCTACTTCATGAACCTGTGGAACGAGCGCCTGGCCAAGCCCGGCGGGAACGACCTCATCCGCATGCTGCAATCCTCGCCCGCCACGCGCGAGATGTCGCCGCAGGAATTCCTCGGCAACATCATCCTGCTGATCGTCGGCGGCAACGACACCACCCGCAACTCCCTCACCGGCGGCCTCTACGCCTTCAGCAAGTTCCCCGCCGAATGGGCCAAGCTGAAAGCCAAACCCGCCCTGCTGGACAGCACGATCCCCGAGATCATCCGCTGGCAAACCCCCCTCGCCCACATGCGCCGCACCGCGCTGGCTGATGCCGAACTCGGCGGCAAGCAGATCAAGAAAGGTGACAAGGTCATCATGTGGTACGTCTCGGGCAACCGCGACGAGGAGATGATCGAGCGCCCGATGGACCTCATCATCGACCGCAAGCGCCCCCGCCAGCACCTCAGCTTCGGCTTCGGCATCCACCGCTGCGTCGGCAACCGCTTGGCCGAAATGCAGCTGCGCATCGTCTGGGAGGAAATCCTCAAGCGCGGCTTCGAGATCGAAGTGCTGGAAGAACCCAGCCGCATCCACTCCACCTTCATCAAGGGCTACGGCGCGATGCAGGTGAAGATCGCCGCCTGACCGCCGATCCGGGTGCGGCCCTGCCGCGCCCGGTCTGGCCCATCCAAACGAAAACGGGCGGCTCCCTGCGGAGCCGCCCGTTTCTATTCTCGCCGGATATGCAGCGATCAGGCGGCGCGGCGGCGAACCAGGCCCAGCCCGGCCAGCGCAGTCCCGAACAGCGCCAGGCTCAGCGGCTCCGGGGTCTCCACCGGCACCAGCTGGCCCTCGCCGATCTGTGCGTAGCGGACCGTACCGCCGGCGTTCAGGACCTCGCCCAGGCCGTCACCCCAGAAATAAACCTGGGTGTAGAGCGTAGTGTCGTTGAACGCTGCCACGAACACGCCGGCGCCATTATTGGTGAGAAACACGTTATTGGTGCCGTTGGACGAACCCAGCGTGATCACACTCGTGCCGTCAAACGACATGTAGATGTTCGAGACCGGGTTCTGGCAGCACGTGCCCCAGTCGCCCACTTCGAACGCCAGCGCGTTGATGCCGGTGCCACTCCCCGTGGTGTAGCCTGAGAAGTTGAACTTGATACCGCTGTTGATCGAGGCGATCGGATTCACGCCGTGGCCTGGGCCGCCCGACGGATCGATGCTGATCACGCCACCCGAAGTTTGGCGGCTCGGGGAAGACCCACTAAGAGTGTAGAGGCCATTCAGCGACACCGGATCACCATTGGGCCGCGTAATGGTGTAATTCGTCCGCACGCCATCCCCGGAGGTCGGCAGCACATCGGAAACCATCGTGCCGCCCGACGCATTCACCGTGCTGGTGAAGCTGGCCAGGCCACCATCGAAGTCCGAAAAAATCTGGAACACCGTCGCTCCGGCCGGCGCCGCTGAAACTGCCACAACCGCCAGACCCATCGCCAGCGTCTTGATATTCAACATCGTACCCCCAAAAAAATCGCCACACGCCACCCTGCTCGCCAGGGAATGCGCTCGTTCAGAAGCCACTATGCAATTCACGCGCCAGTATTTTTGTTAACCATTTATCAATACCTTAGCGCGCTCGGTCAGCGGCCCCGGCGGCAATGTGTAAAGCAACCCGACGGTGGCTCCCGAGTCCGCCCCACAAAGTGTAAACTTTGCTGACTCGCGCATTACCGCAACGGCACGGCGGCCCGACCGGGCACCCCCGCGCGGGTCCGGCCCCCCCGCCCCAGCCACCGCGCCCACACCCCCAGCGCCACCATCCCCGCCGCCGTCAGCCCCAAATCCAGCGCCCAGCTTCCCGGCGCCAGCGCCAACACCTGCGTCGCCCCCCAACTCAGGAACAGGCCAAGGCAGAACACCTCCAGGCTCTTCCGCCCGATCGCCGCCAGCCACTCCGCCGCCGCCACCCGCATCCACGCCGCATCCTTCGGCACGAACCGCACCACCAGCCAGGCCAGCGCCAGCGCATGCACCAGCGCCGTCACCGGCAGCCCCGCCTTCTCCGTGATCCACGCCGGCTCCGCGAACGGCGCCGCCCACAGCCCGATCTCCGGCAGCGCCCCATGCAGCGCCACCCGCGTCGCCAGCCCCACCGCCAGCACCGAAACCGCACCCACCGTCACCACCCGGTCCCAAACCGGCGGCAACGCCAGCGCCCGCCCCCGCAGCAACGCCCGCCGCCCCAGCCACGCGCCCCCCAGGAACAGCACCTGCCAGGCGAAGGGATCGAACTCCACCCCGGGCACATGCCACCCCACCACCTGCACCACCGCATACACCCCCAGCGGCAACAGAATCGCCGACTCGCCAATTCGCCCCCACAGCCAGGCGAACCCCGGCAGCAGCAGCATCCCCCACACGAAGCTCGGCAAAATCCCCATGAAGGCCGGCTGGTGCAGCATCAGCAGGATCGCCGGCAGCACCTCCAGCGGCGTCGCCAACACCCGCGTCCACCCCAGCCGGTCGCTCTCCCCGGGCAGCACCGTATGGCAAGCAATCGCCACCATCAGCCCGAACAGCGCGAACACCAGCAGATGCGTGCGATACAACCGCACCGCCCGCCCCAGCATGTCCCACGCCGCCGCCGCCCACCCCGCCTTCGTCTGCTTCAGCGCGAACACGCTCCCCAGCGTGAAGCCAGAGAGCAGCAGGAACAGCTCCGAACTGTCGGAAAACCCCCAGTTGCTGTGGATCACCCACCCACCCACGAACGACAAGCCGATATGCTTGGCGAAGATCGAAAGCTGCAGCACCCCCTTCACCACGTCCAGCCGCTGGTCCCGTGCCGGCTTGGCCGGTACCGTGGCCGGCGTCGCCGGTACCTTCATGTTCCCCACCACGGTCAGCCCCTCCCGCACAGGGTTTGCCGCGCCGCACCATACCGGCTAGACCCCCCGCCGCCCCACCAGCCCCCGCGCAGGACCCCCACCATGCCCGTGATGTCAGACCGCTGGATCCGCCGGATGGCCACCGAACACGGCATGATCGAGCCATTCGTCGAAACGCAAAAGCGCGAGGGGGTCATCAGCTACGGCCTTTCCAGCTACGGCTACGACGCGCGAGTCGCCGATTCATTCAAGGTCTTCACCAACGTGGACTCCGCAATCGTCGATCCGAAACAGTTCAATCCGAATTCTTTTGTCGATCGCACCCAGCCGATCTGCGTCATCCCCCCCAACAGCTTCGCGCTGGCCCACACGGTGGAATATTTCCGCATCCCGCGAGACGTGCTGGTGATCTGCCTCGGCAAATCCACCTACGCCCGCTGCGGCATCATCGTGAACGTCACGCCGCTGGAGCCGGAATGGGAAGGCCAGGTCACCATCGAGATCAGCAACACCACCCCGCTACCCGCTAAGATTTATGCCTTCGAGGGCATCTGCCAGTTCCTCTTCATCCAGGGCAACGAGCCCTGCGAAACCAGCTATGCAGACAAGGCCGGGAAATATATGGGCCAACGCGGTGTGGCACTTCCCCGCCTCGGTTAAAGTGGTGTATTAAGTTCGCGCCAGCGCCGGGCCCGCTAACGCCCACGCAGGCAACCTCCAGGTCGGATGGCAACCAGGGCGGACGGTACATGGACAAGTTTCGCATCCGCGGCGGCCGGCCGCTCGAAGGCGCCATCACCATCGGGGGCGCGAAGAACGCCGCCCTCCCGCTGATGGCCGCCGGCCTGCTCACCGCCGAACGCCTCGTCCTCACCAACGTCCCCCTGCTGGATGATATCCGCACCATGGGCAGCCTCCTCGCCCAGCACGGCGTCGCGGTCGAAAAAGCCTCCAACGACGGCCGAACCCTCTCCATCGGCGGCCCCATCACCAATACCGAGGCGCCCTACGACATCGTGCGCAAGATGCGCGCCTCCTTCCTCGTCCTCGGCCCGCTCCTGGCCCGAATCGGCGAAGCCCGAGTCTCGCTGCCCGGCGGCTGCGCCATCGGCGCCCGCCCGGTGGACCTCCACCTCAAGGGGCTGGAGCAGATGGGCGCCGAAATCACGCTGGATGCGGGCTACGTCAACGCCAAGGCCCCCAACCAGGGCCTGCACGGCGCCACCATCGTCCTGCCCTTCCCCAGCGTCGGCGCCACCGAAAACCTGCTCATGGCCGCCGCCCTGGCCGATGGCCAAACCACCCTGGCCAACGCCGCCCGTGAGCCCGAAATCGCCAACCTGGCCGAATGCCTGGTCGCCATGGGCGCCCGCATCACCGGCATCGGGTCGGACACGCTCACCATCGAAGGCGTCAAAAAGCTCCACGGCGCCACCGTCGCCATCATCCCGGACCGCATCGAAACCGGCTCCTACGCCTGCGCCGCCGCCATCACCGGCGGCAGCATCCGCCTCAACAACGGCTGCATCACCCATCTCGGCGCCGTCGTCCGCACCCTCGCCGAAGCCGGCGTGGACATCACCCAAGACAAAGGCGGCGTCACCGTCTCCCGCCGCAACGGCCTGCACGGGATCGATTTCATCACCGAACCCTACCCCGGCTTCCCCACCGACATGCAGGCCCAGCTCATGGCCCTGCTCTGCGTCGCCAAAGGCGCCAGCATGATCACGGAAAACATCTTCGAAGACCGCTTCATGCACGTGCCCGAACTCAACCGCATGGGCGCCCGCATCAACGTCCACGGCGCCTCAGCCATCGTCCGCGGCACCCCCCACCTCTCCGGCGCCCCCGTCATGGCCAGCGACCTGCGCGCCAGCTTCGGCCTCATCGTCGCCGGCCTCGCCGCCTCCGGCGAAACCATCGTCAACCGCGTCTACCACCTCGACCGCGGCTACGAAGCCGCCGAAGAAAAACTCGCCGCCTGCGGGGCCGATATCGAGCGCGTTGCGGCGTAAGCCAAGGCCAGGGCTCTGCCGTCGCGGCGCGAAGCCGCGCCACGGGGACCCGCTGGGGCCTGAGGCCCCAGACCCCCATTCATGAGAAGCGCTTCCCTCCCCCTGCGCTTGCGCGGGGGGAGCCGGAGGGGGGTGTCGCCCCACAACACGCCCCGCTCGACAAAAATTTTTCCTATATCGAATAAATTTCCTTCCATCGGCCCTATCATCCGGCATATATTCTCCTTATGCCGCATTCATCCACCGCCACCGTCGCCGCGTTGCGCACCGCCCTAGGGGCGGTCGCAAACGCGCGCCCGCAGTTTGGCGCCGGTCTCGCGGCCCTGATCCTCGCCCTGCTCGCCCGCCTCCTCGGCCGGACCGAAGCCGCCTGGGATCTCTCCCCCCACCTGAACGACGAGTACGAAGCCGAACACGACCCGGACTTCGTCTACGTCATCCCCTTCGTCGGCCGCGCCATCCACGCCATCTGCGTCGAAGCCGGCCTCGTCCCCGGCTGGATCTTCGCTGGCCCCCCCTGCCGCGGCATGCGCGCCCTGCCTGCCCCCACGCCGCAGTTGTATTGCGCGCAGGAAGCCCGCGCACCGCCTTGAATCCGTTCCCCCCAGCCAAAAATCCCCCTCGCTTTCGAGGGCGTCTATTCACGCCTATATAAATTAGATATTTCTTACTTAACTCAAGGGGTCTGGGGCCTAAGGCCCCAGCGGGGTCCAGGGGCAGAGCCCCTGGCCTTCCTCCCTGGTGCATCCCAGCACCCCGCCCCTCCCAATTCCCGCACCGCACAACCTCCGCTATCAAGCCCACGGAGAATGGAGCCCCTAATGACCGCCGCCTTCCGCGCTGAAGTCCAGGAGCCGGACGCCACCGGCCCGTTGATCCTAGCCCTCCCCAAGGGCCGCATCCTCGCGGAATGCGCCCCGCTCCTGCATGCCGCCGGCATCCATCCCAACCCCGACTACGCCAACGAAAACAGCCGCGCCCTGCGCTTCGCCACGGATGACCCTGGCCTGGACGTGGTGCGCGTCCGCAGCTTCGACGTCGCCACCTTCGTCGCCTTCGGCGCGGCGCAGATCGGCATTTGCGGCGCCGATGTGCTGATGGAATTCGACTATCCGGAGATCTACGCCCCGCTCGATCTCGGCATCGGCGCCTGCCGCGTCTCGGTGGCGGAGCCGAAGGCCACGGCGGGCACCGACGACCCCAGCACCTGGTCGCGCATCAAGGTCGCCACCAAGTATCCCAACATCGCCCGCCGCCATTATGCCAGCCGCGGCATCAATGCGGATGTGGTGCATCTGAACGGCGCGATGGAGCTGGCCCCCGCCCTCGGCCTCACCCGCGTCATCGTCGATCTCGTCGCCACCGGCTCCACCCTCAAGGCCAACGGCCTGGTGGAAACCGAGGTCATCGCCAAGGTCACCAGCCGCCTCATCGTCAACCGCACCGCGCTGAAAACCCGCCCAGAGGCCGTCGGCGCCATGATCGCCCGCTTTAGGGATGCGCTGGCGGCCATCTCATGAAGCGCCTCAACACCACAGACCCGGGCTTCGAAGCCGACTTCACCGCCCTCCTCAACCAGGCCCGCGAAACCACCTCGAACGTCGGCGACGTGGTTGCCGCGATCATCGCCGACATCCGCGCCCGCGGCGACGAGGCCCTCTGCGAATACACCACCCGCTTCGACCGCATGCCCATCGCGCCAGACCGCCTGCGCATCACCGAAGCCGAAATCGAAGCGGCCACCGCCTCCGTCCCCGCCGAACTGCTCGAAGCGCTGGACATCGCCGCCCGCCGCATCGAACTCTTCCACCGCGCCCAGCTCCCGCAAGACCTCCGGATGGACGACCCGGAGGGCCTCACCCTGGGCATGCGCTGGAACGCGCTCGATGCCGTCGGAATCTACGTCCCCGGCGGCAAGGCGGCCTATCCATCCTCCGTCCTGATGAACGCCATTCCCGCCCGCGCCGCTGGCGTCGCCCGCATCGCCATGTGCGTGCCCACGCCCGATGGCGTGCTGAACCCGCTGGTGCTCGCCGCCGCACGCCGCGCCGGCGTGTCGGAAATCTACCGCGTCGGCGGCGCCCAGGCCGTCGCCGCCCTGGCCTGGGGCACCGCCACCATCGCCCCGGTCGATCGCATCGTCGGCCCCGGCAACGCCTATGTCGCCGAGGCCAAGCGCCAGGTCTTCGGCCGCGTCGGTATCGACAGCATCGCCGGCCCCTCCGAAGTCGTCATCCTCGCCGATGCCGGCCAAGACCCCCGCCGCATCGCCGTCGACCTCCTCGCCCAGGCCGAACACGGCGAAGACAGCCAGTCCATCCTGATCACCGACAGCGCGAAGCAGGCCGAAGCCGTCGCCCGCGCCGTGGAAGCCGAAATCCCCACCCTACCCCGCGCCGCCATCGCCGGCGCCGCCTGGCGGGATTACGGCGCCATCATCACGGTCGCGGATTGGGAGGAAGGCACCGCCCTGGTGGATCGCCTCGCCCCGGAACACCTGCAGATCATGACAGCGGAGCCCGAAGCCCTCTTCGCCCGCATCCGCCATGCCGGTGCCGCCTTCCTCGGCGCCTTCTCGCCGGAAGCGGTGGGCGATTACGTCGCCGGCCCCAACCACGTGCTGCCCACCGGCCGCACCGCCCGCTTCGCCTCCGGCCTCAGCGTTTTCGATTTCCTCAAGCGCACCACCTGGCTTTCCGCCACCCCCGCCGGCCTCGCCCGCGTCGGCCCGGCCGGCATCGCGCTGGCAGAAGCCGAAGGCCTGCAAGCCCATGCCCGCAGCATCGCGCTGCGCTTGAACCGGCCAAACTGAGCATTCCATCGCCGAAAATGCGTTCCGCTCCCGCACGATTGCCTGATACGCGGCCATGCGCCTTGACCGGCGCGGGCCCGGTCATCATGGTGCGCGCCGACTGGCTACCCCCACCGACAGCACAAGAGGCCTGATGTCCAAGGAAGACATGATCGAGTTCAGCGGCACCGTGATGGAGCTGCTCCCGAACGCGATGTTTCGCGTGAAGCTGGACAACGAGCACAGCATTCTCGCCCACACCAGCGGCAAGATGCGCAAGAACCGCATCCGCGTCCTGGCCGGGGATCGCGTGAACGTGGAGATGACGCCCTACGATCTCTCCAAGGGCCGCATCACCTTCCGATTCAAATAGGCCGGCCACGATCACAGACGTGCCCTCGCCGCCGGGCCAGGCTCCCCACATCCTGGCGCCACTGATCCTGGCATCCGCCAGCCCGCGCCGCCTGGCCCTGCTGGCCCAGATCGGCATCACGCCAGACGCCGTCACCCCGACCGACACCGACGAAACGCCCCACAAGGGCGAAGCGCCCCGCCCGTACGCCCAGCGCCTCGCACGCGCCAAGGCAGCGGCGGCGCACCGCGATGGCGCCTTCATCCTCGCCGCCGATACCGTGGTGGCCGTCGGCCGCCGCATCCTGCCCAAGGCCGAAACGCCCGCCCAGGCCCGCACCTGCCTCGATCTCCTGTCCGGCCGCCGCCACACCGTGCTCACCGCCGTGGTGCTGCACGGCCCCGATGGCCGGAAGGCGGAACGCGTGTCCGAAACCGCCGTCGCCTTCGCCCGCCTGACCGAGGCACAGATCATGGCCTACATCGCCACCGACGAATGGCAGGGCAAGGCCGGCGGCTACGCCATCCAAGGCAGCGCCGCCGCCCATATCCGCTTCCTCTCCGGCAGCCATTCCAGCGTCGTCGGCCTGCCGCTGTTCGAAACCGCGCAACTCCTGCGCGGCCTCGGCTACCCGCTCCCGTGATCATTCGCGCCTCGTCGAGCCCCGGCGAAATCCGCGCCGTGGCCTGCGATGCGACGGGCCCGCTGGACTACGCCATCGAACGCCCTGGCGCGCCTGATGGTGTGGGCGACCTCCACCGCGGCCGCATCACCGCCCGCCTGCCCGCGCTGGCCGGCAGCTTCGTGAAACTGCACGACGGCACCGAAGGCTTCCTGCCAGACAGCCAGGGCAGCAACGCCCCGGAAGGCACCATCCTGCCCGTGCAGGTCACCCGCGCCCCCCAGGGCGGCAAGGGCCCCCGCCTCAGCGCCAGGATCGCCGAGCCCATCGAACCCGGCCCCGTCGCCCTCCTGCGCCGCGGCCCCGGCGCCATCGAACGCCTCGCCGCCCTGCATCCCATGGCGGAGATCGAGCTGGACGACCCCGCCCTGCTCGCCCAACTCCGCCCCCTTTTGGGCGACCGCCTCCGCCTCGTCCGCCAGGCCTTCTCCGAGTCGCTCGAGTCGCAGATCGAGTCCCTCTCAGAGTCGCACGCCGCCCTCCCCGGCGGCAGCACCATGTCCGTCCATCCCACCCCGGCCCTGACCGCCATCGACCTCGATCTCGGCAGCGCCAGCGCCGGCCGCGGCGAGAAAGGCCGCACCCACGAACAGGCCAACCGCGCCGCCCTGCCCGCGCTGGCCCGCCAGATCCGCCTGCGCAACCTCGCCGGCGCCATCGTCATCGACCTCGCCGGCCTCTCCCCCAAGCGCCGCGCCAGCCTCGGCCCCGCCCTGGCCGCCGCCCTGGCGCCCGACCCGCTCGCCCCCCGCTTCCTCGGCTTTTCCGCCCTGGGCCTCGCTGAAATCCTCCGCCCCCGCATCCACCCCCCGCTGCACGAACGCCTCGCCACCCCCCTCGCCGCCGGCCTCGCCGCCCTGCGCCAGGCCGCCCGCGACTCCGCCGCCCGCCCCCATGCCCGCCTCGCCCTGCGCACCAGCCCCGCGATCACCGAAGCCCTCGCCGCCGACCCCATCGCCCTGCCAGCCTTCACCGCCCGCGCCGGCCACCCCATCTCCCTGCGCCCAGACCCCACGCTGCCCCCACGGGCCTGGCACATCGAGGAAATCGCCCATGGCTAAAGCCCCCGGCCCCTGCCCGATCTGCCGCAAGCCCGGCACCGAGCGCGACCGCCCATTCTGCAGCCCCCGCTGCGCCGAAATCGACCTCGGCCGCTGGTTCGGCGAGACCTATCGCATCCCCGGACCACCGCCGGAAAAAGATGACGAGATGACGGGTTGATTGCAGCCCGCATCCGGGCTATTCGCTCCGCGCCGACAGCGCCAGATGCCCGGGTAGCTCAGTTGGTAGAGCATGCGACTGAAAATCGCAGTGTCGGTGGTTCGATTCCGCCCCCGGGCACCATTTGCCCAGCGCGTACCTCCCCATGATATCCCAAGCCACGCGCGCCCATGATGGGTAAGCGCGCCGCGACAGACCGAGAGGACCACGCCATGGCCACCACCCCGCCCAGCACCGGGCTGCAGATCCGTTCCCTGCTGCGCGACAGCGCCGAGATTGAGGTTTCCCTCGCCGATGTGCCCGTGGCCCCGCCCGGCCCTGGCGAAGTGCTGGTGCGGGTGGAGGCGTCGCCGATCAACCCGTCCGACCTCGGCCTGCTGATCGGCCCCGCCGACCTCTCGGCCGGCCGCACCGGCGGCACCAACGCCCACCCCACCTTCACCGCCCCGGTGCCGAAAGCCGCACTCACGGCGATGGCCGCGCGAATCGGCCAGTCCCTGCCGGTGGGCAATGAGGGCGCGGGCACCGTGATCGCCGCCGGCGAGGGCGCCACCCACCTGTTGGGCCGCACCATCGCCATGTTCGGCGGCGCGATGTACGCCCAGTATCGTACACTGAAGCTGGCCGATTGCCTCGTGCTGGCCGAAGGCGCCACCGCCGCGCAGGGTGCCTCCTGCTTCGTGAACCCGCTCACCGCGCTGGGCATGGTGGAGACCATGCGCCGCGAGGGCCACACCGCCCTGGTGCACACCGCCGCCGCCTCCAACCTCGGCCAGATGCTGCTGCGCATCTGCCAGGCCGATGGCGTGAAGCTGGTGAACATCGTGCGCAGCGCCGCCCAGGCGGATCTGCTGCGCGGCCAGGGCGCCACCTGGGTGCTGGACAGCACCGCGCCTGATTTCACCGACCGCTTGGTGGACGCACTGGCCGAAACCGGCGCCACGCTGGCCTTCGACGCCACCGGCGGCGGCAAGCTGGCCGGGCAGATCCTGGCGGCGATGGAGGCGGCGGTCATCCGCACCGCCACCACCTACAGCCGCTACGGCTCCACCGTGCACAAGCAGGTCTATATATACGGCGCGTTGAACACCGGCCCCACCGAGTTCACCCGCAGCTTCGGCAGCGCCTGGGGCATGGGCGGCTGGCTGCTGATGCCGCGCCTGGCGCAGTTCGGTGCCGAGACCGCCGACCGCCTCAAGGCCCGCGTGGCCGCCGAACTCACCACCACCTTCGCCAGCCACTACGCCGCCGAGATCGGCCTGGCCGAAGCGCTGCGGCCGGAGGCGATCGCGCAATACGCCAAGCGCGCCACCGGGGCGAAGTTCCTCATCCTGCCCCAGAAGGGATAGGCGACAGGGATAGCTACAGGTCGCTGCCGTCGAGGTTGCGGATCGGGGCGCCGGCCATCAGCGCCATGATCCCGGGCAGGGTGGGAAGATAGCGCTCGCCATGCCCGGCCTCCACCACGGCGGCGACACTGCGGCTGACGGCATCAGCCATCTCCGTCGGCGCGCCGGCCTGCTTGGCCATGCCGCGATAGGTTTCCAGCACGCTCTGGCCCATCCACAGCTTGCCGCGGCCCCGGCTGTCGTCGCCTTCGCGGATCCAGGGAGCGATCCAGCTGAACATCACGCTGTTCGCCCCACCGGCCTCGATCATCGCCGCCAGGGCATTCGGGTCCACGCCCAGCTTCGCCGCGGCGGCGAAGGTTTCGCTGATCACCACGGCATTGCTGAAGCTGACGAAGTTGTTCACCAGCTTCACTGTGAGGGCGGCCCCAAGCAGGCCGCAGTCGATGATGGTGTCAGCATAGCATTCCACGATCGGCCGGATGCGCGCGATCAGCGCGGGATCGCCGCCCAGCAGGCTGGAGAGCCTGCCCTCCTCCGCCTCCTTCGGCGTGCGGCCCACCGGGGCATCCACCATGCCCACGCCCTTCTCGGCCAGCAGCGCCCCCAACTTGCGCGTGGTCTCCGGCAGGCCGGTGCTGGCATCCACCACCACCATGCCGGGGCGGGCGTGCGGCAGCAGGGCCGTCACCAGCGCCTCCACCTCCTTCACGCCAGGCAGGAACAGCACCAGCACGTCGCTGGCCGCCACCAGTTCGGCGAGATCCCTGGCCTCCGTGGCCCCGCGCGACACGAGGTCGTCCACCGGCACGCGGTTGCGATGGCCCAGCACCGTCAGGGGGTAGCCCTTCAGCAGGATATGCTTCGCCGCCCCATGGCCCATCAGGCCCGGCCCCACGAACCCCACGCGCAGCATCGCCATCTCCGTTGCTATTTCCGCAGCAGCATCACCCCCACCACCAGCCCGGGCAAGCCGCACACCAGGAAGCCAATGCCGGGATGCCCGGTAAGCCCCAGCATCAGCGCATAGACCAGCGGCAGCAGCAGCCCGCCCACCTGGCCGAAGCTCAGCACCCCGCCCGTGGCCGCCCCCGGCATCCCTGGCGGGGCGAGGCGCACGCATTCACTCAGCACCACGCCGTGCCAGGACATCACCGTGGCGCTCAGCGCCACCGCCACCACGGCGGTGAGCCACACCGGCCAATCGGCCGCGATCATCCCCAGCGCCGCGGCACCGGCCGCCATGCCCAGCGCCAGCCCCGCCATCAACACCCGCGGCGCCACATGCCCGCTGGCCAGCCAGCCCCAGAAGATGCGGCCCGGCACCGCCACCACCATCGCCAGCGAATACATCGCCCCGGCGGCCTCCAGCGAATAGCCAAGCTGGGTCAGCGTGATCACGTAGTAGCTGGTGAACACGGTCTGCAGACCGTTGAAGGCGAAACAGGCGAAAGACAGCTTTCGCAAAGGCCCAGCGCGCGTAACGGCCACCAGCGTGGTGGCGAGATCGCCGAATTTCACGGGGTAGCCGGGCTGGCGATCGGAATCGAATTCGCGCCGGCCGGGCTCCAGCATCAGCACGAACAGGAAGCAGGCCGCCGCCGTCACCAGCATGGCCCCGCGCCAGCCCAGCAGCCCCGTCAGGAACGGCCCCACCAGCCCCGCCAGCAGCAGCGCCAGCGGCACGGAGGTCTGCTTCAGCGCGAACACCAGCGGCATCAGCCGTGGCTCGGTATAGCGCGCCAGCAGGTGGGAGGAGGCGGGCGTGGACATGGCCGAGCCGCCCCCGCCAATCACCGCCGCCACCGCCCACAGCAGCAACGGCCCCGATGCCGAGACCGCAAGCCCGCCGGCCACCAGCGCGAGCGCCACCTGGCTTACGCGCAGTGCCCCGTGGCGCAGGATGAAGCTGCCGCAGCCGAGCTGGAACACCAGCGAGCCCACCGCGGCCAGCGCGACATAGACGCCAAGCAGCGCGGGATCGATGCCGAGATCGGCCACCACCGCCGGCGCGATCACCGGCGGCAGGCCACGGCCGATGGTGGCGAAGGTCTGCTGCACCGACATCGCGCCGAGCGCCAGCAGCATCAGGTTGAAAGGGCGGGACGCCATAGTGCGGTCAGTGCCGCCCCTTAGCCGATGCGGCGGCGATAGAGCGCGATCAACCGTTCCCAGTGCCGCTCCGCCGCCTGCAGGTCGTAGATCTTCCGCTCGGGGAAGGCGAAGCCGTGATGCACGCCGGGATGGATCTCCAGCTCGCCCGCGGCGCCCGATTCATCGAACAACCGCTTCAGCTCCGCCACCATCGGCAGCGGCGCCAGCTCGTCGTGCTCGGCGCAGGAGATGTAGAGCTCCGCCGTGCCCTGCCCCAGCGTCAGATGCGGGCTTTCCTCCGCATCGCTCACCAGCCAGGTGCCGTAGAAGCTCGCCGCCGCGGCCACCCGGCCGGGGTAGCGGGCGGCAGCGGCCAGCGCGTAGGGCCCGCTCATGCAGTAGCCGTGCACGCCGACGGGGCCGGGTTTGGCCGGGGCGAACCCATCCAGGAAGCGCAGCATGTCGGCCACATCCGCCATCACCGGCGGGATGGTCATTTTCGTGCGGATGGCGCGCATGCGGTCGCGCTCCGTGTCGCCCATCACCAGCACGCCGGGGCCGAACTTCGTGTCGCGCCCAGCACGGTAGTAGAGGTTGGGCAGCAGCACGCAGTAGCCGGCCGTGCCCAGCCGGCGGGCCATCAGGTACAGCTCCTCGCGGATGCCCGGCGCATCCATCAGCATCAGCACCGCCGGGTGCGGCCCGCCGCGCTCCGGATGCACGATGAAGGTCTCCATGGCCCCCGCTTCCGTGGGGATGTCGACGATCTGCTCGATCATGTGTGTGTCCTCATGCGGGCACAGCATAGCCTTCGCGGCGTGGATCGGCGCCACCCACCATGGCACCGCTATCGGGATCGAGCGCGATGCCCTGCATGCCGCCCACCGCCAGCGTCCAGTCCGGCGCCGCCTCCACGCCGTGGCCACGCGCCGCGAGGGCTGCCAGCACATCGGGCCGGAAGCGGCCTTCCGCCTGCACCCGCCGCCCATCCCATAGCCGGGCGCGGGGGGCCTCGATCGCGTCCTGGATGCCCAGGCCGAAATCGACGTGCTGCACCAGGGCCTGCACCTGTGTCTGCGTGATGCCGTAGCTGCCCGGCGTGCCCAGCGCGAGCACCGGCCGGCCGCCGCGCAGCACGATGCTGGGCGCGGTGGAGCCCATCAGCTGCCCGCCGGGGATCAGCGCGTTCGGGCCGCGCGGATCCAGCTCGCCCCAATACAGCGCGTTGTTCAGGCACACGCCGGTGCCAGGCACGACAATGCCGGAGCCGAACAGCGCGCCGAGACTCTGCGTGAGGCACACCACATTCCCCCAGCGATCCGCCACCGACAGCGAGGTGGTGTGCTGGCCCGCCTGCTTGCCCTCCGGCGGCGCCACCCACTGCTCCGTCGGCCCTTCCACCGGCACGCCATCCATCAACCGCGCGCGCAGCCGCGCCACGCTGGCATCGCCGAGCAACTCCGCCACCGCCTCCGGCGAGCCGCGGCCGATGCGGATGCGCTCCCCCGCCGAAAGCCGGATCGCACGCCACACGGCATCCAAATGCTCCAGCCCGTCGCGCTCCATGCGGCGCAGGTCGATCCCGTCCAGCAGGCGCAGCGCCAGCAGATACTGGAAGCCCTGGCTGGGTAGCGGCGGGGCATGCACATGAAGGCCGCGATACGCCACCGCCACCGGGTCCTCCCAGGTGGTGCGCACCGCCATCACGTCGTCCATCGCCAGGCACCCGCCCAGCGCCTGCACATGCGCCACCATCGCCTCGCCCAAGGCGCCGCCATACAGATGGCCCGGGCCCTTCGCCGCGATCGCCTCGAACGTGTTCGCCAGATCGGGCTGGCGCAGCACCTCGCCCTGCGACACCGCGCCGCGCCCCAACGCATAGTTGCGGTTCCACTCGGCGAACCCCGGCTGCTTCGCCATCTCCGCCGCCGTCATCGCCACGCCGCTCACGTTATAGCGCGTGGCCGGAAACCCATCCCGCGCCAGAGCGATCGCCGGCGCCAGAACCTCCGCCAAACTCTTCGTGCCACCCGCCTCCAGCAACGCGCACCAGCCGGCCAAATTCGCTGGCCCCGTGACGGTGTTCGCCCCGCGCAGCATCTCCGCGCGCTGGCTGAACCGGCCCACCGGAAACGCCTTCGGCACCAAGCCACGGAACATCAACGCCCGCACCCGGCCCTCGCGCGCCGAATACACCGTGGCCATGCCGCCGCCCGCCAGGCCCGACATGAACGGCTCCACCACCCCCAACGCCGCCGCCGTCGCAGCCGCCGCATCAAACGCGTTGCCACCCGCCCACAAAACCCGAGCCCCCGCCGAGGCCGCCATCGGATGCGCCGCGGCCACCATGCCATGCACCGACGACACCACCGGCCTGCTACCACTCATGGATGCTCCTTAGGGGGACAGGAAGGAAGGCCAGGGCTCTGCCCTGGACCCGCCAGGGACCTGAGGTCCCTGGACCCACGTTAGCTTCCGCCTTCGGCGGGGAGGGGCCATCGAGGCGGTGGAGAAACCCGGACGGCCCCTCCCCGCCGAAGGCGGAAAAGTGAAGGGGTCTGGGGCCTAAGGCCCCAGTGGGGTCCAGGGGCAAAGCCCCTGGCCTTCCCCCCCTATCACCCCTCAGGGCGCCACGGCGTAGCTGTCGCGGCGGGGGTCGGCGGCGCCGGTGAGGGCACCGTTGCTGGGGTCGATGGAGACGGCCTGCATGCCGCCCACCTGCATGGTGAAGTCTGGCGCCTTCACCGCGCCGTGGCCGCGGCGGACGAGGGCGGCGATGACTTCGTCGCGGATGCGGCCTTCCACGTCGATCTTGGTGCCGTCCCACAGCCGCCCGCGGGGGGCGGCGATGGCGTCCTGGATGTCCAGGCCGAAATCGACGTATTGCACCAGCGCCTGCACCTGCGTCTGCATGATGCCGTAGCTGCCCGGCGTGCCGATGGAGAGCACCAGCTTGCCGTCCTTCGTGCCGATGGAGGGGGAGACGCAGAGCGCGATCTCGCCACCGGCCACCAGCGGCGCGCGGCCCCCGGTGTCCACTTCCGACCAGTAGAGAAAGTTGTTCATGCACACGCCGGTGCCGGGAACCACGATGCCGTTGCCGAAGCCGGCGCCAAGCGACTGGGTGATGCACACCGCGTTGCCGAACTTGTCGGCGATCGACAGCGAAGTGGTGTGCTCCTTGTTCAGGTCGATCGGCTGCGGGGTAACAAACTGCTCCGTCGGGCCTTCAACGGGCTTGCCGTCGGCCACGCGGGCGCGCAGCTGGGCCACGTTTGCGTCGGACAGGATTTCGGCCAGCTCCGCGGGGTTCGGGTTGTTGCGCGCAATGCGCACCCCAGCGGCCAGGCGGATGGCGCGGAACACGGTGTCCAGGTGGTCCACCCCGTTGCGCTCCATGCGGCCGAGGTCGAAGCCCTCCAGGATGCGCAGCGTCAGCAGCCACTGGAACGCTTCGGAGGGCGGGGACATGCTGTGCACCGTCAGGCCGCGATAGTTCACGCTGATCGGATCAACCCAGACCGGCTTCACGGCGGCCAGGTCTTCCTCGGTGATGCAGCCGCCGATGGATTGCAGGTAGGCGGCCATCTTCTTGCCGAGCGGCCCGCCGTAGAGGTGGCCGGGGCCGTCCTTCACGATGGCCTCGTAGGTGGCGGCCAGGTCGGGCTGCTTCAGCACCTCGCCCTGCTTCACGCGGCCGCGGCCGAAGGCATAGACGCGGTTCAGCTCGGCGTATTGCGGATGGTCGGCCAGCTGCACGCAGGAGAGGTTGGTCAGCTCCACGTTGAAGCGGCCCAGCGGGAAGCCGTCGCGCGCCAAGGCGATGGCGGGGGCGAAGACTTCGGCCAGGGAGAGCTTGCCGTGCGCGCGCACCAGCTCGCACCAGCCGGCGAGGTTGCCCGGCGTGCCGGAGGCCAGCGGGTGGCGCTGGATTTCCTCGCGCTCGGCGAACTTGCCGGCGGGGAACTTGCCGGGGATGCGCGGGGCGTAGTTGAGGCAGCGCACGCGCTGTTCGGCGGCGATGTAGCAGGTGGCATAGCCCAGGCCGGCGAGGCCGGACATGTAGGGCTCCACCACGTTCAGCGCGGCGGTGGTGGCGGCGGCGGCGTCGAAGGCGTTGCCGCCCATCGCCAGAATGCGCGCGCCGGCGGAGGCAGCCAGCGGATGTGCCGCGGCGACCATGCCGTGCACGGAAGAGACGATGGGGCGTTTGCCGTCCATGGAGATTTCCTGCCGTATTTGTCGTGATCGAGAGGGTCTCAGCCTGCGCCGGGTCGGGCGCGCGCGCAAGCCAGCCGGGCGGCCGCCAGGGCCGCATCGGTGATCTCCATGCGCAGCGCCACGCCGGGAAGTTCTTCGCGCATCGCGTCCAGAATGGCGGGGTGCAACCCGGCGGCGCGGCCGAGAACGACCACGTCGCGCGGGCCTTCACGGGCGATCAGGGCGCGGGCCAGCACGGCGAGTTCCGCGCCGGCCTCGCGCAGCACGGCGAGTGCCGCGGGATCATCCGCGCCCACGGTGGCGACGGCACGGGCCAGCAGCGCCACGGCCGTGCGCCC
>CANHKG010000015.1 GCA_947460455.1 Rhodospirillales bacterium
GCGCAGATCGATGAGCGCGGGTGCGTATTCGGAGAGGGTTGGGATCAGGTCGCGGAGGTAGGGCACCAGTTCCTCTGCCTGGTGGAATGGTGCGGCACCGAGTTGCCAGGGGGCGAAGCGCCACCATGCCAGCGCCTGCAGCGCCTCCGCTGTTTTTTCCGGCAGGCGCAGCCGGATGACACGGGCGGGATTGCCCCCGACGATGGCGTAGGGCGGCACATCCGCGGTTACCACGGCGCCGGCGGCGACAATCGCGCCATTGCCCACCGTTACGCCGGCACGGATCATGGCGCCATGACCGATCCAGACATCATGCCCAATTTGCACGGGGCGCAGCACGGTGCCCGGCACCTGGCCGACCAGATGGCTTTGGTAGGCGTGGAACGCCGCCGCCGCGGGCCAGTCATGCCCCACGTTGAACAGTGGATCGTTCAGGTATTGGAAGGGGCTGGTGCTGAGCCAGTCCAGGGGGTGGTCCTGCCGCCCCACCTGCACCTGTTCCCCGATTGAGGTGTAGCGGCCGATTGTCGTGGCGAAATAATAGCCGGAGACAGCGTAGCTGAAGGCGCCAATCTTCCCGGCATAGCCCATCTGCATCCACTTGAAGCTGCAGGGAGGCTCGAACTGTGTATTGGCGGGCAGCATGACGCCGGCATGGGCGCCATGCAGCGTCTCGACGCCCATCGCGTGCAGGCGTTCGATCAGCTGCGCAGTGAGTGTGATGCGCATGCGTCGCTCCCTTCCGGTCTGCGGGCGCTGGCCAGCGCGAATGCGGCTTTTCCTGCCACTGCCCCTTACCGGAGGGCCGCCAGGTATTGATCTTCGGTCCTGCTCACAGCGCCAAAGAGATTGGGGGAATTCACCTCGCCGGAGGGCCGCCAGATACTGGTCTTCGATCCCGCGCGCAGCACCAGATCTGTCAGCACCGCGCTGCAGCGCCGCCGGTCGGCGCTGTCGGGCGGGGCGTCGAAGTCGAAGTGGCACGAGATTTGCACCAGGCCGGGGCGCAGGTGCAGGTGCAGCAGGAGGGAGGTGAGGTCGTCTGGCCGGATCGGTTCGCGGGCGATGCGGCTGCCATTGACCTTCACCGTTACGTGCTGGCCGGCAAAATGCGCTGGGGCCCAGAACTCCAATTCCAACTGTTCGAGCGACAGGGTCGAATGGAAGTGCCAGACCACGCTGCGTTCCACCCAGCCATCCGTGAAGCAGCCCGTGGCGGGTTGCAGCAGAAGCGCGGCGTTTTGCTGCCTGCCGCGTGGCTGCCATTGTGCGGGCCTGCCCTCCAACGGCAGCGGAGGATCGATCACCGTGAAGTCGATGGGGCTGGTGGCCTGGCCTGCCGCGACCCGGATGGCCTCGATCATCTCCGCCGCGGGGGTATCCACCGGCCGCTGAACGCCGCACCCCAACTGGTTGAGCCGCTCCGTGATCGCGCCGAACTGGTAGGCCACCGGCGTGAGGCCATGCGCCAATGCCTCGGACAGGGTGTAGGAATAGGTCTCGGGCATCCGGCTGAGGAACAGCGCCACATGCCCGCCGTGCTGTGCCAGCAACGCGGCCAGCTCCTCCGGCACATAGCTGCCGGTGATGGTGGCGTTGGCGAAATGGGCGAATTCGTCGTCCTTGCTGGTGAAGCCGACAATGATGAAGTGCAGGTCGGCCGCCCAGCGTTCCGCGTGGCGCACCAGATCCAGCAGTTGCTGGACACCCTTGTGCGGGCCGATGGCCCCCAGGACCACGACCTTGATCAGGGAGGGCTGTGGCCGTGGCTTCCAGGCTGGTACGGGGTGTGCTGCGGTTTCATGCGGATGCACGGTGATGGCGAGGTCTGGCAGGATGCGGCCATAGTGGCTGGCGGTATCGGCAGAGGGTGCCAAGACCTGTGCCGCGCCTGCCAGGAAGAGCGCCCAGCGGGTGCGCCAGTGCTCCACATCCGCAGCCCAGTTCGCCATTGAGGGATGCAGCGCCGGATGCGGCCCGGCGCGGGAGATGCAGCGTGTGCACTTCGTGCTATCCGGCGCACCGCAATAGGTGGCGCTCTCATCCAGCAGGCTCACGCGTGGGCAGATGTAGAAGAAGTCGTGCAGCGTGACCTGGTAGGGCAGGCCGCTGCCCATGATCATCGCCGCCACCGTGGCATCGAGGTCGAGCAGGTGGTGGATGTGCAGGAAGTGGGGGCCCAATGCCACGATGTCTGACATGGCCTGCGCCATGGATCGGGGGCCCGCGGGATAGACCAGCCGCTCCTCCGGCTGGCGCCAGGCGCGCAACTGCCAGGCATAGGGGCTTGGGGTTCCGGCGCGGCTGAGCACCAGCACCAGCAGTCCCTGGGCCTCCAGCCGCGCGGCCGCTTCCTCGACATGCCGGCCCACGCCGCCGCCGATGGCGAGGGAGATGAACACCACGGCATCCCTGCCCTGCCAGAAGGCCAGCTGCACGCGGTTGCGTGCTTCGTGCAGCGGGTCTGCCTGGATGAACTGCGCCACCTGGCGATGGTAGTCCGGGTAGCGGCGATCGATGATCCGCAGGTTCTTCTTTGTCTGTTCTTCCGCCGAAGCTTGGAACGAGACCGACCCCTTGTGCTGCACGAAGACGTCGCAGGCGACGACGTTGCGCCAGCCCCGCGCCGCGGCGCGCAAGGAAAAGTCGTTCTCTTCGCCATAGCCACGGCCGAAGGCCTCGGCATCGAACAAGCCGACATCCTCAAGCGTGCACCGCTTGATGTACATGCAGAAGCCATGCGCCGTCGGCAGGTCCACCGTGACGCCGGCGTTGACCCTGGCGCAGGTATGGTCGATTTCCTCGAGGGTCGATCCGTAGGGAAGGCCATCCATGCCGCCGATATGCGGCAGGCTGCAGATGGTGGCGTTGTTGGACATCGCGGAGACTGTGCCGATCCGCTCATCCGCATGGGCTGCCGCGTAGAGCCGATCCAGCCATCCTGGCGGGACGACGGTATCGGAGTTGAGCAGCACCACGTCATTTGTGGTGGTGTGCCGCATGCCGCGGTTCACCGTGCCGACAAAGCCGAGGTTCTTCACGTTTTCCAGATAGACGATCTCGCCGGCCTCGCCGAGGGCGGCCAGGCTTTCTGCCAGTGCCGGTTCTGGCCCGCGATCAAAGATGACAATGATGTTGGCGGCGATGCGCGCCTGGCCGGCAATCACGCTCTCTACGCAGGCCAGCGTCTCCTCGATGCCACGATAGACGGGGATCACCACGTCGACGACGGGCGGGCCAATCCGTTCCTGGGCGCGTGCCGCCAGCGTGACCGCGCCCATGGGCACCGAAAGTGCCGAGGCATGGCCGCGGGCAACAGCGAGCATCGCCGGCACCGCGACCCGGTCACGCAGCAGCACCAGTGCGGGGTGATCCACCGGCTGTGCCAGCATGCCGTAGCTTGCAACCGTAATGCCGATGAGCGTGCTGCCGAAGGGCACACAACCGGTGCCGGCGACGCGCAGGGAAAGCGTGGCGGGTGCCGTCAATGAATGCTGCGGCAGTTGCATGTCAAAACCCGGCCGCTTGGCGGCATGGCCGGAGGCGGTAACGTCCTGCCGTTCTATTCCGGTGGCGCAGGTGCCGATCATGACATCGTCCAGAACCACCTCCAGCACGACGCTGCGATGGGGGTCGGTGGTGTCGTAGATCCAGCCGCTCACCTGGTCTTCCACACGTTCAAGGTTGCCGACGTAGTGGGACTGCACCTCCTCGCGCAGTGTCACTTCCAGCCCGCCGACCTCCAGCACGATTTCCACCGTGTGTGGCAGCGAGTCGCGCACGGAAGGGGGGAGGGCGATCAACAGGCCGTTGGCGGTGTGGTTCGGCACGGTGCTGACCGGCCGTGAATCGATCATCAGACCAACAAAATGGGTTCCTGCTTCTGTTCGAACCAGCACGCAGGAAGTGGAGAATTCGGCAGTTGGTGGAATTAATCCATAGTCCACGTTGGTTTACCTGATAATCTTGGTGCGTATCTCTGGGGTAACATAATATATCGATATGGAAGCATGCATAAGATGCAAATTGTCGCATTATTTATGCAAAGACACTCAAGCCAGAGCGTGTGCGGCGCAATCGTGTGGGTCCGATAGAGATTCAATATGAATTGGCGGCTGTGGGCGCGTGGGAGATGGCTGCGCCGATGGGTTGGAGGGGATTGCGATTTTTTGAGAGAGTGAGTGAGTTTGTGAGATAAATATAAATCAAGGTTAATTTCAGGCGTTGTTGGCTGAATTATTAACTTGTCGCATATTGGTGCGGCGCTGGTGCCGGGAGAGCATCATCTTGGCGCCCCGTGCGTTCGACTGGGCGGTGAGGCTGTTGGTGTCCGTCCGGGGACAAATGGACGGTGGACGCGCGCGCGGTGGCTCATGGCGTGGTGCGGGAGGTGGCGCTGGATGCCAGTGGGCGGGCCTGGCGCCCCATATTCTGCCGGAACATGACGAGATACCGGCACTGCGCCAGTGGGTGGCGCGGTGTGTTGCGTGTTCGTGGGCAGGGCCTATTCTCGCGCCGCGAGATGAGGAGCGGCGGGATGAGTGTGCGGGCGGCGCGGCAGATTGCGGTGGATGAGATCCCGGTGATCGATATCGGGCGGCTGGCTGGCGGCGATGCGGCCGGGCTGGCGGCGGTGGCGGAGGAGATGCTGGCGGCGGCGGAGAGCAGCGGGTTCTTCTATGTGCGCAACCACGGCATCGACCAGGCGCTGATCGACGAGGTGTTCGCGCTGTCCCAGGCGTTCTATGCGCGGGCGGACGAGGACAAGAAGCAGGTGGTGGTGAATGCCTGGCATCGTGGCTTCGTGCGTGCGGGCGAGGCGAAGATGTATCAGGGGGCGCGGCCGGACCTGAAGGAGAGCTTCGTCTGGGGGCTGGATACCACCACCGATGCCGGCGCGCCGGATGCGCATGGCGTGGCGCCGAACCGGTGGCCGGGCTTCATGCCGGAGCTGCGGCCGACGCTGGTGCGGTATTTCGAGGAGACCAACGCGGTGGGCTGGCGGTTGCTGCGCGCCTTCGCGGTGGCGATCGGCGAGCCGGAGGACCGGTTCGTGCGCACGATCACGCGGCCGACGACGCGCGGGACGATGATCTACTACCCGCCGCAGCCGCCGGATCTGGACGATGAGCAGTTCGGGGTTTCGCCGCACACCGACTGGGGCTGCCTGACGCTGCTGTATCAGGACCAGACCGGGGGGCTGGAAGTGCGCGGGCGCGATGGTGGTTGGGTGACGGCGCATCCGATCCCCGGGACCTTCGTGGTGAATGTGGGCGATTTGCTGGCGCGCTGGACCAATGACCGGTTCACCTCCAACCCGCATCGGGTGGTGAACCGCTCGGGCCGGGCGCGGTATTCGGTGGCGGCGTTCGTCGACCCTGACCGCGATACGGTGATCGACCCGGTGGTGCGGGCGGGCGAGGCGGCGAAGTATGCGCCGGTGACCTGTGGCGAATACGTGCAGTCCCGCTTCGATGCCGCCTTTGCCTATCGCCAGAAGGGGGCGGCGTGATCTTCGACACGCACGCGCATTTCTACGGCGAGACGCTGTTCCGCCACATGGCGGCGCGCGCGGGCGTGCCGAAGGTGGAGTTGCGCGACGGGCAGCGCTGGATGGTGACGCCGACCAGCGCGTTTCCGCTGGTGGGTGGGTTCGTCTCCCTGGACGAGCGGCTGGCGTGGATGGACGGGCAGGGGATCGACCGGCAGTTGATCACCTTCCCCGGGGCGCTGGGGCCGGATGTGCTGCCGATCGGGGAATCGCTCGACCTGGTGCGCGAGGTGAATGACGAGCTGGGCGAGACGTGCCGGGCGCATCCCGCGCGGTTCGCGGCGTTGGCGGGGTTGCCGCTGGCGGATCTGGATCGTTCGGCGGAGGAGTTGCACCGGGCGGTGCGGCGGTTGGGGCATGTGGGTGCCATCATTCCGAGCAACTATTTCCACTCGCTGGCGGGGGTGGAGGCGCTGGCGCCGGTGCTGGAGGCGGCTGACGCGGTGGGGGCGCATCTGATGCTGCATCCCGGGCAGCGGCATGACGAGAGCCTGGAGAAGAAGCCCTGGCCGGATCTGGCGATGCACCGGGCTTCGACCATCGAGCTGCATGCGGGGATTACGCATGCGCTGATCTCGCTGATGCATTCCGGGGCGACGCAGCGCTACCCGCATATCACCTGGCAGGTGGTGAACCTGGGCGGGACGTTTCCGTTCGTGGTGGAGCGGATGGACCATATCGTGATGACGCGCGATCCCGCAGCACCTCGGCCCTCGGAGATGCTGGGGGAGATCGTGTTCGACTGTGCCTCCTTGGGGCCGAGGGCGCTGGAGATGGCGGTGACGGTGCTGGGGGCGGAGCGGGTGATGTTCGGGACGGATTATCCGATCTTTACCTCTGACGTGTGCTCGCGGGCGTTGCGCGAGGCGCGGATTTCGGAGGCGGAGCGGGCGATGGTGGCCAGCGGCACGGCGCTGGCGACGCTGGCGAAGAACGCGGCGCGGCGGGCGGGATGAAGATTGGTGTGCTCGGCGCGGGGGTGATGGGGCTGTGCACCGCCTGGGCGCTGCGGCGGCGCGGGCATGAGGTGACGGTGTTCGACCAGGGGGCGATCCCGAACCCGGTATCGTCTTCATATGACTCGCACCGGATCATCCGGCATGCCTATGGGGCGATGCGTGGCTATGCGCTGATGATGCCGGCGGCGTTCGCGGCCTGGGGGCGGCTGTGGGAGGATCTGGGCACCAGCCATTACGTGGCGGCGCCGGCGACCTATTGCCTGCGGATGGAGTTCGACTGGTACGGGCCGGTGAGCGATTCGCTGTCGCGCATGGGGGTGCCGTTCCGCGATGTGGCGATGGACGAGGTGGCGCGCGACCTGCCGATGGTGAACCCCGAGGGATTGCTGCGGGTGGTGGAGACGCAGGGGGCGGGGCTGCTGCTGGCGGACCGGATCGTAGCGGGGCTGGCGGCGCATCTGGCGGCGCAGGGCGTGGAATTGCGGCCGCATACGCGGGTGGCACAGGTGGATGCCGAGCGCGGGCGGCTGGACGCGTGGGAAGGCGATGCGGTGGTGGTGGCGGCCGGGGCCTGGGTGGACCGGCTGCTGGGGGCACTGCCGGAGAACCCGCGGGCTTCCTTGCAGACGGTTGCCTATCTGGAGCCGCCGGCGGAGATGGAAGCTGCCTGGGCGAAGGCGCCTCTGTTGCTGAACCGGCTGCCGGGGGCGGCTGGTGGGGCCTATGTGCTGCCGCCGCTGGCGGGGACGCGGCTGAAGATCGGGGATTATTCGCATACCTTTGCCGGTGATCCCGATGGGGCGCGGGTGGTGGACCAGGACCGGCTGGCGGCGCTGATGGAGGCCGGTGCGATGGCGATCGCGGGGTTCGAGCGCTATCGGTTGGTGGAGGCGAAATCCTGCTTCTATGCCGTGACCGATGACGAGCGCTTCGCAGTGCGGCCGTTGGGCGCGCGCGGGTGGCTGGCGAGCCCCTGCTCCGGGCATGGGTTCAAGCTGGCGGCGCTGATCGGGGAAACGCTGGCCGAGGGCGTGACGGGGGTGCGGCCGGCGGAAGAGGTGACGGCGTATCTCTCGGGGCGGTTGACCAAGCCGGCCTAGCCTGTGGCGCGGCGTTCCAGGCGGCGGAAGGCGAGCGAGAGGCCGAGGCAGAGCACGAGGTAGAAGGCCGAGGCGGTGATCCAGGTTTCGAACACGCGGCCGGTGGAGACCGCGATGTCGTTGGCCATGAAGGTGAGGTCCTGCACCGAGATCAGCGAGACGATCGAGCTGTCCTTGATGAGCGAGATGAACTGCCCGGCGAAGGGCGGCAGCATGCGCGACAGGGCCTGGGGCAGGATGATGGTGCGCATGATCTGAGTGCGCGTGAGGCCGAGGGCGGCGGCGGCTTCCCATTGGCCCTTCGGGATGGACTGGATGCCCGCCCGCAGGATTTCCGCGATGTAGGCGCCTTCGAACAGCGCCAGCACAATGAGGGCGGAGAGGAAATTCTTGAGCAGGCGCGGGTCGCCGAAGCCGAACGAGACCGCGGCCAGGGTGCCGGGGGAGGCGGAGGCCAGGAAGGCATCGATGCCCAGCAGCGGCATGATCTGGCTGGAGACGAAGAAGTAGCCGACGAAGATGAGCACCAGCGGCGGGGTGTTGCGCATCAGCTCCACGTAGCTGCCGGCGAGCAGGCGCGGCAGCAACGACCGCGCCGTGCGGGCGAGCCCGACGACGAGGCCGAAGAGTGTGGCGAGCAGCATGCCCCAGAGGGCGAGGCGCAGCGTGTTCAGCAGCCCCTGCAGCAGCAGGTTGGCCACCCAGCCGCGCTCCGCATCCCAGCGGATGATCCAGTTGGGGATCGGCGCCCAGTTCCAGCGGTAGTTGAGCACCGCCTGGACGCGCCAGGCGATCAGGAAGGCGGCCGCCGCGAGGCCGAGGAGCAGCGCGGCGTCCAGCCAGCCTAGTTTATGGCGCTTCAGCTTTGCACCAGGGCGCGCCAGTCGCGCTTCTCGAACCAGTAGCTGAAGCGCTCGGCCAGGAAGCCATCGGCCTTGCGGGCGGCGATCCATTCGTTGAGCGCGGTGAGCGACTTCGCGTCGCCCTTGCGCACGGCCATGGCATCGCGCTGGCCAACGACGGGCTTGGCGACCGGGAGGTACAGCGTGTCGGGGTTGTCGAGCACGGCGAAGGCGGGCTTGGGGGTGGAGGTGAACCAGGCGGCGGCGTTGCCGTTCAGCACTTCCTGCAGCGCCTGGGCGTCGTCGTCGAACTGGCGAAGGGTGGCCAGCGGCAGCATCTGCTGCACCACGGTGGCGGCGTTGGTGCCGCGGCGGGCGGCGAGCGTGATGCTGGGCTTGTTCAGGCCCTCCATGGCGGTGAGGCCGGGTGCCACCTTCTTGTTGGCGGCGAAATGGACGCCGGTGAAGGAATAGGCCTCCGTGAAGTCGACGCTGGCTTCGCGCTGGGGCGTGACCGTCATGCCGCCGATGATGGCGTCGAAATTGCCGGCGAGGAGGGCGGGGATGATGCCGTCCCACGCGGTGGGCACCGGCTCGTGCTTCACGCCCCAATCTGCGGCGAGGCGGCGGGCGACATCCAGCTCGAAGCCGATCAGGCCGCCGTTCTTGTCGCGCATGGCCCAGGGCACGAAGGTGGACAGGCCGGAGCGGAGCACGCCGCGCTTCTTCACCTCGTCCACCATGGCCGCCGGGGCCTGGGCGAGGGTGGGGGCGGCGAGGAGCAGGGCTGGGGTGGCGAGGAGGAGGGCGCGGCGCTTCATGCGGGGGCTTCTTTCAGTGGCGCCCTGCCGCGAGCCGCCGCTCCAGGAGTTGGGCGAGGCCGGACAGGATGAGGGTGACGACGAGATAGATGGCGGCGATTGTGAGCCAAATCTCGAAAGTGAGGAAGGTGTCCGCGATGATCGAGCGGGCCTCGTTGGCGAGATCGAAGATGGCGATGGCGCTTACGATGGCGGAATGCTTGACTAGGCTGATGGCGAGCGAGGCCAGCGGCGGCAGCACGATGCGCAGGGCCTGCGGCAGGATGACGTGGCGCTGCACGCGCCAGGGGGAGAGGCCGAGGCTTTCCGCTGCCTCGCGCTGGCCGCGCGGCACGGCGGCGATGCCGGCGCGGATGATCTCGGCCGCGAAGGCGCCTTCGAACAGGCCGAGGGCGAGGATGCCGGTGGCCTCCCGCCCGATGCCGAGGATGGGGGCGAGGACGAAGTAGAACAGGTAGATCTGCACCAGCAGCGGGGTGTTGCGCACCAGTTCCACGTAGCCGCGCGACAGTGCCCTGCCGACCGGGGAGGGGGAGAGGGCCAGCATGGCGGCGGCGAGGCCGGCGGCGAGCGTGGTGGCGAAGGCGGCGGCGGAGATCCAGAGCGTGACGCCGAGGCCGCGCAGCAGCGGGCCGGGATAGAAGGCGCCCTCGTAGGTTTTGTAGAGGTAGCCGGGCACGCGTTCCCATTGCCAGCGATAGGGCATGGCGCCGGCACCGCGCACGACGAGCCAGGCGAGGGCCACGGCGATGGCGGCGAAGGCGGCGACTTCCAGCAGCGTTCGGCCGGTTTGGCGGCGCTGCCGGGGCGCGGGGCGGGCGGCGGGCACGTCTAGGCGCGTTCGAGGATCATGGCGCCGGAGGGGTGCATCGCGATGGTCCAGCCGGCGGGGACGAGGGTGGTGGCATCCAGCTGGGTGACGATGGCGGGACCGGGCAGGCGCAGGCCGGCGCCGAGGGTTGCGCGGTCGTACACCGGGGTTTCCCGCGTTCCGGCAGCGAAATGGACGGTGCGGTGGCTGGCGGGCGTGGGGGCGGGCAGGGCGCCGAGCTGGGGCATGACCGGGTCTGGCAGGCGGCCGATGGCTTCCACGCGCAGGGTGACCAGTTCCACCGGGGCTTCGAGCGTGAAGCCGTAGAGCGCCTTGTGGGCGGCGGCGAAGCCTTCCACCGTGGCGGCGACGGTGCCGGCCCAGGGGACGGTGAGCTCGCTGCCCTGGCCTTCGTAGCGCAGCAGGGCCATTTCCTCTGTGCGGCGGTCGGCTTCCGGCACCTGTTCGGCGGCGAACCAGGCCTGGGCGTCGGCGTGCAGGGCGGCCAGCACGGTGAGGGCGGTGCCATCCGGCGGCAGGCCGGCGGTGGGCAGGGTGCGGTGGAATTCCGTGCGCATGTTGGCGGCGAGCAGGCCTTCGGCGCAGAGCACGCCGGGGGCGGGGGGCACCAGCACGCGGGTGATGCCGAGCAGATCCGCCAGCGCGCAGCCGTGCAGCGGGCCGGCGCCGCCGAAGGCGACCAGGGCGAAATCGCGCGGGTCGTGGCCGCGTTCCACGCTGACGACGCGGATGGCGCCGACCATGTTGCTGTCCAGGATGGCCAACATGCCGCGGGCGGCTTCGTGCAGGGGCAGGCCGAGCGGGGTGGCGACGTTGGCCTGGATGGCGGCTTCGGCCTTGCCGGTGTCCAGCGTCATGCGGCCATTTAGTAGAGAAGGTGGCAGGTGGCCGAGGGCGACATGGGCATCCGTGGTGGTGGCCATGGTGCCGCCGCGGCCGTAGCAGGCTGGGCCTGGTTCCGCGCCGGCGCTGGCGGGGCCGACGGTGAGGGCGCCATCCGCCACGCGGGCGATGGAGCCGCCGCCGGCGCCGACCGTGATCATGTCCACCATCGGCAGGGGCAGCGGCCATTCGCCGACGCGGCCCTGCTGGGTGAGGCCGATGCGGCCATCCTTGATCAGGCAGATATCCGCGCTGGTGCCGCCGATATCGACGGTGATGATGTTGCCGATCCCGGCCGCCTGGGCGACCTGCAGCGCGCCGACCACGCCGGCGGCGGGGCCGGACAAGGCGGTGACGGCGGGGGCGCGGCGGATGGTGGCGGCCCCCGCGACGCCGCCATTCGATTGCATCAGCAGCAGCGGGGCGGCGATGCCTTCCTCCGCCAGGCGCTGTTCCAGCCGTGCGACATAGGTGGAGACGGCGGGCATGACGCTGGCGTTCAGGATGGTGGCCAGGCTGCGTTCGTATTCGCGCACCACGGGCAGCACATCCACCGAGGCGGTGACGGCGATTCCGGGCAGGGCGGCGCGCAGCAATTCGGCCACGCGTAGCTCATGCGCCGGGTGGGCGAAGCTGTGCAGCAGGCAGACGCCGACGGCAGAGACGCCAAGGCGGCGGCAGGCTTCCGCGGCTTCGGCGACCGAGGCCTCATCGAGCGGGGTGACGACGCTGCCGCCGGGGCCGACGCGTTCCACCACTTCCAGGATGCGGGACGGTGGCACGGGGCGGGCGGGCTTGATCCAGGAATAGAGGTTGGCGCGGCGCGGAATGTCCTGCCGGCCGATCTCCAGCACGTGCCGGAAGCCGGCGGTGGTGACCAACGCCGCCGTGGCGCCCTTGCCCTCCAGAATGAGATTGGTGGCGACCGTGGTGCCGTGCAGCACGCGGGTAACCTCGGTGGCCGGGCGGCCGGCGGCTTCGAGCGCCAGGCGCACGCCGGTGATGAAGGCGAGGCTGGGGTCGGAGGGGACCGAGGGCGTTTTGGCGCGCCAGGCCTGGCCGGAGGCGGCATCCTGGAGGGTGACGTCGGTGAAGGTGCCGCCGATGTCGACCGCGACGGAGAGTGAGGTCATGGGAGGCGCTTTCCGGGAAGACAGGAAGGATGTTCTTTTTTAAAAAAAAGAACCAAAAAACTTTCATTCGTTTGCTGGCCGGATAGGGCGGGCCAAAACGAACAAAAGTCTTTTTGCTTCTTTTTCTTCAGAAAAAGAAGATTCTTTCTTTCTGTTTCAAACAAGTGCGTCGACATATTCAACGCGATGGAACGCCCGGCTGGCGGGCCTCGTGGCTCGGGCGGCACTGGTGGCGGCGGCATCGAGTTCGCCTTCGCGGATGATCACGCCGTAGAGGCGGGCGGCGGCTTCGACCGATACGAAGCCGTCGGCCACGTCTTGCAGCACGGCTGCGGGCGGGCGGTCGTAGGGGTGGCCGTGGCCGCCGCCGCCGCCGGTTTCGATGCGCAGGATGTCGCCCTTCTTGACCTTGTTGCCATCGGACAGAGGGCGCAGCAGGCGTTCGTTGGGGCGGCCGGGGTTGACGATGGCGCGGCCGGTGCCGCCGGAGAGGCCGCCCTGGGTGCCCCAGGGGGGGCAGACCACGCTGTCGATGCGCACGGCGAGCACGGCTTCGTCGGCCAGCACCTCATATTCGCGGATGATGCCGCAGCCGCCGCGCTGGCGGCCGGCGCCGCCGCTGTCGCGGTGGATGGCGTAGGTGTTGAGGCGCACGGGGTAGCCGAGTTCGAGGAATTCGACCGGGTAGTTCTCCTGCGCGACGAAGTAGACCGCGTCGATGCCGTCTGCCGTGGGGCGGGCGCCGTAGCCGACGCCGAGGCCGTCGCTGAGGAGGAAGGGTTTGCCGTTCGCGGTGCCGCGCATGAGGATGATGATGTAGGCGGAATGGGCGGCCGGGGCCGGGGAGCCGGCGACGTTGATGAGGCCGTTGAGGGCTGCCAGCACGCGCATCATGGTCATGCCGCGCATGCCGAGGGGGGCGGGAGAGCGCGGGTAGAGCAGGGAGCCTTCGCGCAGGATCACCTCATCGAGCGCCCGGGCGCCGCCGGCGTTGCAGACCTGGCCGGGGTCGCCGCCGAGGAAGGTGAGGGCGAAGGCGGTGCCGGGCATGTCGGGGTTCATGAGGTAGTTGACCGGGCCAGGCGCCTGGTCGTCTGTTTCGGACGCGTCGAGGATGAAGCGGTCATCCGGGGTGCGGGTGAGGGCGAAGCGGATGTGCAGCGGGCCGGTGCCGTGGCCGTCGCTGTCGATCGCATCGGTGAACTTGTGGGTGCCGACCGGGAAGGTTTCGCGCAGGCGCTGGCGGACGAGGGCTTCGGTGCGGGCGAGGAGCTGGGCCAGGGCGTCGGCCAGGATATCGGTGCCGAAGCGGGTGGCGATTTCCTGCATGCGGCGCACGCCGAGATCCACGCTGCCCATCAGCGCGCGGGTATCGCCCTTGCACGTCTCGGGGTAGCGGGAGTTGCGGT
The DNA here is from genome assembly GCA_947460455.1 of Rhodospirillales bacterium. Taxonomy (GTDB): domain Bacteria; phylum Pseudomonadota; class Alphaproteobacteria; order Acetobacterales; family Acetobacteraceae; genus CAMDGX01. The sequence goes on from CANHKG010000015.1 coordinate 13,530, forward strand.
AGAAGATGTCGAGCGCGGCGGTGTTGGTGGTGCCCTGGTCGATCAGCTTGGTGGGCGGGATGATGATGCCTTCCTGGAAATGGTCGGTGGCATCGGGGGAGATGGAGCCGGGGCGCAGGCCGCCGACATCGGAGAAATGGGCCCAGCCCATGACGAAGGCGCAACGCTCTCCGTTCACGAAAACGGGGGCGAGGAAGACCTGGTCGTTGGTGTGGGAGACGGCGCCGCGGCTGCCGTAGCAATCGGAATACCAGTAGAGGTCACCGGGCTTGATGGTCTCGATCGGGAATTTCTTCAGCACGGGGCCGCAGACATCGCCGAAGACCGGCACGTTGGAGCCGACTGCCATGACGCCCTCGGCATCCAGCAGGGCGGTGTAGAAATCCTTCTTCTCGCGGATGAAGGCACTGATGGCGGTGCGTTCCAGCAGCGCCTCCATCTCGGCTTGGGCGGCGCGGACGGCGCCGCGGATGATTTCCAGCGTGATGGGGTCGCAGGTGCTCACGATGGGGCTCCCTCCTCGAGATGGCAGGCGACACGGCGGGCTTGGCCGGCTTCGCGCAGGGCGGGTGCTTCGGCTTCGCAGCGGGGCATGGCGTGGGGGCAGCGGTCGCGGAAGGCGCAGCCGGTGCCGCCCAGCGGGCTGTCGGACAGACTGCCGCGGATCGGCAGGGCGGCGCGGTCTTGATCGACGCGCGGGACCGGGACGGCGGCGACGAGGGCGCGGGTGTAGGGGTGGCGGGGGGCGGCGATGAGTTCGGCCGTGGGGCCTTCCTCCACGATGCGGCCCAGATACATCACCACGGTGCGCTCGCAGACGTAACGGATCAGGGCGAGGTCGTGGCTGATGTAGATGGCGGCGAGGCCGAGTTCGTCGCGCGCGGCGCGCAGCAGGTTGAGGATACCGGCGCGGACGGAGACATCGAGCATCGACACGGGCTCGTCTGCCACGATGAGGCGCGGGCCGGGGATGAGGGCGCGGGCGAGGACGACGCGCTGGAGCTGGCCGCCCGAGAGTTCGTGCGGGAAGCGATCGAGCCAGGCGCTGGCGGGGGTGAGGCGCACGCGGCCCATCACGGCATCGATGCGGGCGGCGTGCTCGGCTTCGGGGATGCCGAAATTGCGCAGCGGCTCGGCCAGGGTGCGGCGGATGGTGAAGCGCGGGTTCAGCGCATCGAACGGGTTCTGGAACACCAGCTGGGCGCGGGCGCGGAAGGGCAGCAGCGCGGCGGCGCGACGGTGGGTGATGTCTTCGCCTTCGAAGAGCACCTGGCCGGCGGTGGGTTCCTCCAGGCGCAGCAGCATGCGGGCGGTGGTGGTCTTGCCGCAGCCGGACTCGCCGACGATGCCCAGCGCCTCCCCGGCAGAGACCGAGAGCGAGACGTCCTGCACGGCATGCACGGTGCGCCGGCCGGTGCGGAAGGTTTTGCCCAGGCCGCGGGCTTCGATCACGGCGCTCATGCGGGCACCACGGCCGCCCAGGTGGCGGGGCTGGCGGCGGCTTTGCGCAGGGCCGGGGCTTCGTCGGCGCGCCAGCAGGCGACCATGTGCTCGCCCTCGGTGACGGCGGGCGGGGCCTGTTCGTGGCAGCGGGTTTGCGCGAAGGGGCAGCGGGCGGCGAAGCGGCAGCCGGTGGGCGGGTGCAGCAGGTTGGGCGGCGAGCCCTCGATGGGCACCAGCTCGCCGGTTTCGCCGTGGACATCGGGGAAGGCGTGGGTGAGGCCCATGGTGTAGGGGTGCAGCGGGCGTTCCAGCACCTCTCGCACCGGGCCGGATTCCACCACGATCCCGGCATACATCACCGCCACGCGGTCGCAGGCATAGGCGACGACGGCCATGTCGTGGGTGACGAGGATCATGGCCAGGTTCAGGCGCGATTGCAGGTCGCGCATCACATCCAGCACCTGGCGCTGCACGATGACATCGAGCGCGGTGACGGGCTCGTCGGCGATGACCAGGGCTGGGTTGAGTGCGAGGGCAAGCGCGATCGAGGCGCGTTGGCGCATGCCGCCGGAGAACTGGTGCGGGTAGTCGGCCAGGCGCACGGGATCCAGCCCAACCATGCGGAACAGCTCGGCGGCGCGATCGTTGGCGGCGGCGCGGGCGAGGCCGCCGCGTTCCATCAGCACTTCCAGCATCTGGGCGCGCAGGCGCTGCACGGGATCCAGCGCGTTCATCGCGGTTTGCGGGATGAAGGAGAGGCGGCGCCAGCGGATCTCGCGGCGCTGGGACTCGGTGAGGGCGACGAGGTCGCGGCCTTCGAACACCACGCTGCCGCCGGCGATGCGCCCGGCATCCGGCAGCACGCCCATGATGGCGCGGCCCAGCGTGGACTTGCCGCAGCCGGATTCGCCGACCAGGCCGAGGATGGAGCCTGCGGCCACGGCGAAGGTGGCGCCATCCACGGCGCGCACCGGGCCGGCGCCGGTGAGGTAGTGGACCTGGAGGTTCTCGACGCTGAGCAGGCTCATTTATCCGCCAGTTTCGGGAACAGCAGCTTTTCGGAGCCGCGGGAGATCATGAAGCCGGCGAGCACCATGGAGACGATGGCCAGGCCGGGCGGGGTGAACCAGTTCCAGGCGCCGCGGCCCAGGGCCTGGTTGGCATAGGCTTCCTGCAGCATCACGCCCCAGCTGACCGTGTTCGGGTCGCCGAAGCCGAGGAAGCTGGCCGAGGCCTCGGCCAGGATGGCCCAGCCGATGGCGACGGAGCCGTAGAGGGCGGCGAGCGGCAGCACCTGCGGCAGGATGTGGACGAACATGATGCGGGTGTTGGAGCAGCCGGTGACGCGGGCGGCCTCCACCCAGGCGCGTTCGCGCAGCGACAGCACCTGGCTGCGGATGACGCGGGCGGTGTTGGGCCAGAGCAGCAGGGCGACGCAGGCGACCACCACGGTGGTGCCTGGTTGGGTGAGGGCGGCGAGGACCAGCATGAAGGGCAGGAAGGGCATGCTGAGCACGATGTCCGCCAGGCGGGTGATCAGCTTATCGACCCAGCCGCCGAGATAACCGGCGAGCAGGCCCATCAGCGTGCCGATGGCGACCACGACGATGGCGGCGGTGAGGCCGACCTGCAGCGCGGAGCGGGTGCCCCAGATCAGCTGGCTCAGCACGTCGCGCCCGCTGGAGGTGGTGCCGAGCCAGTGCTCCGGCGAGATCGGCAGGTAGCGGGCCACGCGGCGGCCGACGCGCAGGATCTCGCGCGGATCATGCGGGGCCAGCTTGTCGGCGAAGATGGCGGTGACCACGATCAGCGCATAGATCGCCGCCCCCACGAAAGCGAAGGGCTCGCCGCGCAGGAAGCGCCACGCGGCCCTAGCGGCGCGCACCGACGGACACCCTGGGATCGAGCGCGGCGTAGAGCAGGTCGGCGACGGTGTTCATGGTGGCCAGCACAACGGAGATGAGGATGAAGGCGCCCTGCGCCACGGGGTAGTCGGCCCCCTGCACCGCCTGCACCAGCACGCGGCCGACGCCGGGCCAGGCGAAGACGGTTTCCACCACCACATTGCCGCCGACGCTGGCGCCGAGGCCGAGGGCGAAGGCGGTGACGACCGGCAGCAGGGCGTTGCGCGCGGCGTGGCGCATGACGATGGACCAGCGCGACAGGCCCTTCATGCGCGCCATGACGATGAACTCGTCGTTCATCACCTCCAGCATGGTGGCGCGCATCAGCAGCAGCGGCAGGCCTTGCAGGTAGAGCACGAGGGTGAGCGCGGGCAGGAACAGATGGCGCCAGAATTCCGGCGAGGTGAGGCGATCGACCACGCCGCCGAGGTTGGAGCCGGGTGGCACGGCGCCGCCGGTGGGGAACCAGCCGAGCTGGAAGGCCAGGCCCGCGAGCAGCAACATGCCGAGCCAGAATTCCGGGGCGGAGCGGGTGGCGAGGGCCGCGGGGATGGCGAAGCCCTCGATCCCGCGGCCGCGCTGGAAGGCCAGGAACGCGCCGGCGACGATGCCGAAGGCGTAGGCGATGGAGAGCGCCACCAACGTTAGAATAATCGTGTTGGGCAGCGCATCGGCCAGCAGCTGGGAGACGGGCACGCGCTGCAGGAAGGAGGTGCCGAGATCCCCCTGCAGCAAATTGCCCATGTAGATCAGGTATTGTTCCCACAGCGGCTTGTCGAGGCCGAAGCTGCGCAGCAAGGCGGTGCGCGTTTCCTCGTTGAAGGTGGGCGAGAGGTAGGCGAGCGTGGGGTCGCCCGGCATCAGGCGGAAGAGCAGGAAGGTGACGGTGGTGGTGATCCACACCGTCAGCACCAGGAACCCCAGCCGCTCGGCCACGAGGCGCAGGAAGCCGGAGCGGCTCATGCGCCGTGCGGGGCCGGGCGGAAGGGGCTGTTCATCGTGCGGCGATCACTGAAACGGCGCGGTGGTTTCCTTGACCCCGGCCGGGTAGTGCAGGCGGCCATTGACCAGCACGAAGCCGGCATCCTTCAGGATCTTCTTGGCCGCTTCCACATTGCCGCCGGGCACGCGCTTCTCGATGCCCTGGTCGTGCCAGAAGGTGAGTGCCGGCGAGACCCAGGAGTTGGAGGGCACGGCCGCGCCACCCCAGGCATCCTCGGCCAGCAGCTCGCGGTCGATCGAGGCGGACAGGGCCTGGCGGAACGGGGTGCTGTTGAACGGCTGGCGGCGATGGTTGTAGGCAATGAACTTGAAGCCCATGTCCAGCGCCTCGGCGATCTTGATCTTGGGATCGGCCTTGGCGATGTCGCGCAGGATCTGCGGGTCGCCGTTGTAGTCGGCGAGGAAGTTGATCTCGCCGGAACGCAGGGCGCCGAGGGCGGCTTCCGTGTTGGGCTGGATGCGCATGATCCAGCGCGCGGCCTTGGGGGCGGCCCAATGGTCGCGGTTGGCTTCCAGAACGATTTCTTCGTTCAGCTTGGCCTTGACCATGCGGAACGGGCCGGAGCTGACCGGGGTGGTTTCCATCACGCTCTCGGCGGTCTCGGGCTTGCCCTGCAGCGACTGGAAGATGGGCTCCCACACGTGCTTGGGCGCGAGGTTCAGCTTGGCGAGCGAGGAGACGAGGAAGGCGGCATCCGGCTTCTTCAGCGTGATGCGCAGGGTATCGGTACCGGTGGCCTGCACGTTGGCGATATTGGCCACGAAGGGCTTGTACATCGGCGACTTGTCGCCAATGCCGGGGGCCACGAGGCTGAACACGGCATCCTCGATCGTGATCGGCCTGCCGTCGCTCCACTTCATGCCGGCGCGCAGCTTCACGTCCACGGTGAGGGGATCCGGACGGGTGACGGCTTCGGCGGACCAGGGCTGCGGCAGGCCATCGGTGCCGATGCGCATCAGACGGTCCCAGGTGATCTCCGCCGCCCAGGAGCCTTGCGCGCCCGAAATATTGAACGGGTTGAGGTTGGTGGGGGTGGAGACGGAATTGAGGATGATGTCGCGTTGCGCGCCGAGCGGGGCGATCGAGAGCCATGTCCAGGTGTTGCGCGCGCCGATGCCGGCCTGGTCGACGATGCTCTTCTCGTCCCACACGTTCTTGTTGAACGCGACGACGTTCTTGGGGTGCACCATGAAGCCGTAGGGCTGGTCGCGGTTCACCAGTTCCTGCGCCTGGATCATCAGCTGCTTGCGCTTGGCCACGTCCAGCTCTTCGCGCTGGGCGCTGGCGAGGCGGTCGTATTCCGGGTTGTTGTAGCCGACGAAGTTGTAGCCGTTGGCGATGTTGGCCGACAGGAACAGGTTGTAGGTCAGCTCATCGGGGTCGCTGCGCTCGGGCCGGCCGACCATCTGCCAGGTCGTGGTGTCCCAGCGTTGGCGCTCGTACCACACGATCTGGTTGAACTGCTGGCTGGGGAGCGGGCGGATCTGCACCTGCAGGCCCAGCTGGCGCCACGCGGCGGCGATGAGTTCCGCGGCCTGGTATTCCTGCGGCAGCGCGGCCTGGGGCTGGGCGAGCAGAACAAGGGTGCGGACCGGGTCGCCCGCCGGTTGCGCCGAGACCGGCAGGGAGGTGACCAAACCGGCGACCGCCATGGCCGCGACAACGTGCCGCTTCATCAAAAGACCCCCTGCAAGGTTCATGTTGCAGTGCATTCAACGCGCGCCGGCGCCGCCCTGCAAGCCCCCATCTTGCTGCGACACGGAATCGGTGTAGCCATTGCGATGCAGAAGTTGGAGTGCCCCCGTGCCAATTAGTGAAGCCGAACGCCGTTTCGTGGACGAAGTAACCATCGATTTGCCCTGGGGGCTGGTTGAGAGCTTCGCCGGCATGCCGCGCTGGCGGCCGGAGGATGTGAATCGCGGCATGGACACGCTGGTGCAACGGTTGCACGACGAGGGAATTCCGGTGGAGGTGCACCAACCGGAGATCTACCTTTCAATCCCCTACGCCGCTTCTGTGAGCGCCGGCGGCATCACCTATCGCGCCAAGCCGCCTTCCTCCGCGCTGCCGGTGCCTGGCGGGCGAACGGGCAAGCTGGTGAAGCTCACCGCCAACCCGAAGGCGCTGCGCAGTTACAACAGAGACATCAAGACGCTGTTCGGCGGCTCCATCTCCTCCGTGGAGGAGGTGCGCGCGCTGGTGGGCGGCAACATCGTGGTGATCCAGGGCTTCGGCAACCCGGCGCTGACCAGCCTGATCGAGGAATGGGGCGGCATCGGCCTGATCGCGGTGAACCCCGGCACGGATATCCACTGGGGCACCTGCACCACGATCTGGGGCAGCCCGGACCTGCAGGATTGGGGCCGCAAGCCGAAGATCCCGGTGGTGGCGGTGAACAACCCGGACGGGCAGAAGCTGATGGCGCTGGCCGAGCAGGGCGGCGAGGCCACCATCCGCACCGACCTGGTGGAAGGCTGGTTCGCGCAGAAGATCCCGGTGGTGACCATTCCGGGCACGGTGGAGCCCGAGAAGTTCGTGATGGTGCACGGGCATCTTGATAGCTGGGACGTGGGCGTGGGCGACAACGCCACCGGCGACGCCACGCTGCTGGAACTGGCGCGCGTGTTCTGGAAGCACCGCGACGGGCTGCGGCGCAGCGTGAAGATCGCCTGGTGGCCCGGCCATTCCACCGGGCGCTATGCCGGCTCCACCTGGTTCACCGATGCCTTCGCCATGGATCTGGACCGCAACTGCGTGGCCCAGGTGAACTGCGATTCGCCCGGCTGCCGCTGGGCCACCAGCTACCACGACACGCGCGCCTTCAGCGAATGCGCCGCGCTGACCGAGGCGGCGATCCGCGACATCGTGCCGGATGCCGTGGTGGCCATCCATCGCCCGCCGCAGGCCGGTGACTACAGCTTCAACAATATCGGCCTGCCGAGCTTCTTCATGCTCAGCTCCACCATGCCGGACGCGCTGCGGGCGGAGAAAGGCTACTACGATGTGTCTGGCTGCGGGGCGAACATTGCCTGGCACACCGAGAACGACCAGCTGGAGATCGCCGACCGCAATATCCTGATGAACGACATGAAGATCTATCTTCTGTCGGTGCTGCGGGTGGCGAATGCCGAGGTGCTGCCGTTCGACTGGGCGGCCACCTGCGACGAGTTCCTGGCCACCATCGCGGGCTACGAGAAAGCGAGCCAGGGGCTGGCCGATCTCGGCCCGGCGCGCGCGGCGACGGAGGCGTTGAAGGCCGCGCTGGCCGGGCTGTCGGCCGCGCCGGTGGAGAAGCGCAACGCGGCGCTGCAGGAACTGGCGCGGGTGCTGGTGCCGGTGAACTACACGCGGGAGGCGCGGTTCCGCCACGACCCGGCTTACACCGTGCCGCCGCTGCCCACGCTGGCGGTGGCCGCGGAACTGCCGGAGTTCGCGGAAGGGCACATGCGCAAGATGGCGCAGACCGAGCTGTTGCGCGGGCAGAATCGTTATCTGGCGGCCATCGATCATGCCTGCCGCATCGTGGCGGCGGCGGGCTAGGCAAGGGGTGGCGCGGGGGCGGGGCGGGCCGGTAGTGTTCCGCTCCCTGCGTTGACGAGGAGAGGCCGATGGACGGAACCAAGCAGCACGGCGCCAATGACAGCCACCAGGAACGCCTGGCGCGGCTGGCCGATGTGGCGGTGCGGGTGGGGCTGAACCTGCAGGCCGGGCAGGAGCTGGTGATGACCTCCTCCATCGATGCCCTGCCGTTGGCCCGCCTGATCACCGATGCCGCCTATCGCGCCGGGGCCAGTTTGGTGACCACGCTGTTCCACGACGACGAGCAGGCATTGTCGCGGTATCGCAATGCTGCTCCGGAGGCGTTCGACACCGCGCCGGGCTGGCTGTTCGAGGGCATGGCCGAGGCCTTCAAGCGCGGCGCGGCGCGGCTGGCGATCGTGGGTGACGATCCCGGGCTGCTGGCCGGGCAGGATCCGGCGCTGATCGCGCGGGCGAACCGGGCCCGCTCCACTGCCTACAAGCCGGCGCTGGAGCTGATCACGTCGTCCGCGATCAACTGGAGCCTGGTGCCCTATGCCGCGCCGGCCTGGGCGAAGGCGGTGTTCCCCGAGCTGCCAGAAGCCGAGGCGCAGGCGAAGCTGTGGGATGCGCTGTTCGCCGCCACGCGGGTGGACGCGGCCGATCCGGTGGCGGAATGGGCGGCGCACAACGCCAAGCTGATGTCGCGGCGGGAAATGCTCAACGCGCGGCGCTTCTCGGCACTGCGCTTCCGCGGGCCGGGCACCGACCTGGTGGTGGGGCTGGCGGACCAGCACTCCTGGATGGGCGGGCAATCGAAGGCGCTGAACGGCGTGGTGGGGAACCCGAACATCCCGACCGAGGAGGTGTTCACCACGCCCCATGCCGCGCGCACCGAGGGCACCGTGGCGGCCACCAAGCCGCTGTCGTACGCCGGCACGCTGATCCGCGACATCCGGGTGCGGTTCGAAGGCGGGGCGCTGGTGGAGGCGCATGCCAGCACCGGGCAGGAAGTGCTGCAGCGCATGATCGCCACCGATGAGGGTGCAAAACGGCTGGGCGAGGTGGCGCTGGTGCCGGCCTCCTCCCCGATCTCGGCCAGCGGAATGCTGTTCCTGAACACGCTGTTCGACGAGAACGCGGCCAGCCACATCGCGCTTGGCCAGGCCTATCGCAAGTGCTTCGTGGACGGGGACACGCTGGACGAGGCCGGCTTCACCGCCCGTGGCGGCAACAGCAGCCTGATCCACGTGGACTGGATGATCGGCTCGGCCGAGGTGGATGTGGACGGGATCGGCGCCGATGGATCGGCGGTGCCGGTGATGCGTGGAGGCGAGTGGGCCTGAAGCCAGGCCGCCCGCCGCCTCAATGCGCGGCGGCGGGTCCGTCGCAGGCCAGCGGGGCGCCGCAATCCACGCAGGAGAACGCATCCGTCCAGTTGGTGCGGCCGCAGGCGTGGCAGGGCACGGTGGCCTTGCCCATCAGCCCGCCATTGGCCTGCGCCTTGCCGGCCCAGCCAGAGAGCCGCGCGGGCAGGCCGTTGGCATTGTTGCCGGCCCGTTCCAGCGCCGCGCGCACGGCGGCGATCTCGCGCAGGATCACCATGGTCCCGGCCGCCAGCACAGAGGTGAGCAGCGCGAAGCCGGCCAGCAGCAGGATTGGCGTGAGTTGCTGCAGATCCTCCATGGAGCCGAACGGCAGCAGCCGGGGCCTGAACACGATGATCGGCAGCAATCCGATGGCGACGGCGAGCAGCCCCCCCCAGTAGGCGCCAACGATGAACTTGCGCATCTGCATGCACTCCGACGCCGGATGCGGCGTGCCCCGATCCTAGGCCGGAGCCCCTACAGATTCATTTCAGCCCACGCGGTGCCGTATCGGTCTGGGCCTGTTGCAAGGGGTGGCGGGGCGGCAAGGCACACCTGTGGGCTGGCGGGGTTTGCAGCCGCGCGGGATGGCGGCATCGTGGGCCACCGTCTGGCCAGGAGCAGAAGTGACCGTCTATGTCGACGACATGCGCGCCGCATTCCGCGGGCACATCATGTGCCACATGATCGCGGATACGGAGGAGGAGCTGCACGACATGGCCGCGCGCATCGGCATCGAGTGGCGCTGGTATCAGGGCGACCATTACGACGTGACGATGGATCGCCGCGCGCTGGCGGTGGAATACGGGGCGCGGGAGATCACCTGGCGGCATTGCAGCCTGATGACCGTTCTGCGCCGGCGCGATCCCGCCGCCCCGCTGGTCTCGCCGGAGGAAGGCGCGGCCTGGCTGCGGGCGCGGCTGGCGGAGAAGCTAGGGATTTAGCGCCACGGCCTGGGTGCGGCCCATCCGGTTCTCGAACACCACGAACCAGGGGCGGATAGTGCGGCGCAACCTTCCGGCGGCATCGGTGGCGTAGCGCACGGCGGTGACGGCCTGGGCGACATTGCCGCCGATCACCACGATCTCGCCGGGCAGCGCTTCGGCCACGATGTCGCAGTGCATCGGCCGGCCCGTGCCCATCTCCGCCCGCCGCGCCGCGAGGCTGGCGAGCGGGCGGCGGCTGCGGTCGAAGCATACCAGGTCGCCGGGGGCGGGGGCGTAGTCTTCGATCTCATGGGCCATGAAGGTGGCGCGGCCGCCCCAGCGATCCCCCTGCAGGATCAGCGCATCAATATACTGCCAATGCGCCGCGGCGGGCGGGAACTCGGCGGCGTCGATGCCGGTGGCGCGCAGGACGAAGGAAACGAAGGCGGCGGACCAGGGTTGGCAGCCCCACACCGTCGACCGCCCGCCGCCGGCGAGTTCGCCGCTGGTGCAGGCGGTGGCCCCGCCGAGGGTGAAGGCGCGCTTGTTGCGGGCGATTTCATCGGCCCAGCCGACCGCGGACCAATAGGCGAGCACCTTGGTGAAGGCGGCCGGATCCTGCTCCGCCATCGGGCCCTGCTGGTCGTCACGCACGGCCACGGTGCGCGCATCGAGCACGCGCCCACCCCATTCACGCCATTCGCCATCGAGCAGGCGCAGCAGGCGGGCGCGGGCCTCCGCGGGGTAGGCGGGGGGCGGCAGGCCTTGCGGTGCCGGCGGGGCGGCCGGCCGGGTGGCGCAGGCGGCGAGGCCCAGCGCGAGCAATGCCATGGCGAGAAGGGCAGGGGGGCGCATGGCCGCACTTGGCGCGCTGCGCCGGGCTGCGTCAACGGCCTGCGCCTCACGCTTTGCTGACCAGGCTTGCGGGCGGCGGTGCAGTGGCTATTAATATGGAAGTGACTTCCATGATGATAGCGAGGCGTCGGCCGTGCAGCGCAAAAGCTTTCGCACCATGGCGTGCCCCATCGCCCGCGGGCTGGACCGCGTGGGCGAGTGGTGGAGCATCCTGATCCTGCGCGAAGCCTTCGCGGGGATGACACGGTTCGAGGAGTTCCGCGAAAGCCTCGGCATCGCCCCCGGCATGCTCTCCCGCCGCCTGGCGGCACTGGTGGAGGCCGGGGTGCTGGAACGCCGGCGCTACAGCGATAGCCCGCCGCGCGAGGAATACGTGCTGACACCGCGCGGCGAGGATTTCCGCCCGGTGCTTCTCACGCTGCTGGATTGGGGCAACCGCCATTTCGCGCCGGAGGGGCCGAGTGTGCAGATCGTCGATGCCGCCACCGGTGCGCCGGCCGAGCCGGTGCTGGTGGATCGCGCCACGCTGCGCCCGATCGAGGCGCCGGAATTCCGCCTCGTGGCCGGGCCTGCTGCCGGGCGCGGGATGAAGGCACGGCTGGCGCGCGAGCGGTCGCGGGACCTGCTGGGCCCCAAGGAAATTCGGCATGAGCACCACCCCGCCGGCTGCCGCTTCCCCGGCGGCCATGAACCCGCGCACGCGCATGCTGCTGCAGGCCCCGATCGTGCCCACGCTGCTGCGCCTGGCCTGGCCGAACGTGCTGGTGATGCTGGCCCAGGCCGCGGTGGGAATGATCGAGACCTGGTGGATCTCCTTCCTCGGTACCGATGCGCTGGCCGGCATGGCGCTGGTGTTCCCGGGTTTCATGATGATGCAGATGCTCTCTGGCGGCGCCATCGGCGGCGGCATCTCCTCGGCCGTGGCACGCGCGCTCGGCAGCGGGCGGCGGGAGGATGCCAACGCCTTCGTGCTGCATGCCCTGGTGGTGAATTTGGGGCTGGGCCTGCTGTGCACCGCGCTGTTCCTGGGCTTCGGCCGGCCACTCTACGCCGCGATGGGCGGGCGCGACGGGTCGCTGGAGGCGGCGCTGGCCTATTCCGACATCGTGTTCGGCGGCGTGGCGCTGGTGTGGGTGATGAACGCGCTGGCCAGCGTGATCCGCGGCACCGGCAACATGATGGTGCCGTCCCTGGCCATCTGCGTCAGCGTGGTGGTGCTGGTGCCGCTGTCGCCGGTGCTGATCTTCGGGCTCGGCCCGATCCCGGCCATGGGCATTGCCGGCGGCGCCTGGGCGGTGGTGGGCACCACGGCGATGACGGTGGCGGTGCTGGCCTGGTACCTGCTGGCCGGGCGCGCGGTGGTGCGCCCGGTGCTGGCGCCGCTGCGCTGGCCGCTGTTCGCCGACATCCTGCGCGTGGGCGCCGTGGGGGCGATCAGCACGCTGCAGACCACGCTCACGGTGGCGCTGACCACCGGGCTGGTGGGGATCGCGGCCGGCCCGGCGGCGGTGGCGGGCTACGGCACCGGCGCACGGCTGGAATACCTGCTGGTGCCGCTGGTGTTCGGCCTCGGTGCGCCGCTGGTGGCGCTGGTGGGCACCAATATCGGCGCCGGCCAGCGCGAGCGGGCGCTGCGCATCGCGCTCACCGGCGGGGCGCTGGCCTTCGGCCTGACAGAGGCGGTGGGGCTGGCCGCCGCGCTGTTCCCGGCCGCCTGGCTGGGCCTGTTCACCCACGATCCCGCCGCCCTTGAAACCGGTGCCGCCTATCTGCGCATTGTGGGCCCCACCTATGGGTTCTTCGGGCTCGGGCTGTGCCTGTATTTCGCCTCCCAGGGGGCCGGGCGGTTGTTCTGGCCGCTGGCGGGCGGGATGCTACGGCTGCTGGTGGCCGTTGGCGGCGGCTGGCTGGCGCTGACCCTCACAGGGTCGCTGACCGCCCTGTTCGCCGCCCTGGCGCTGGGGCTGGTGGTGTATGGGGTGACGGTGGTGACCGCCATCTCCCGCGGGGTTTGGTTCCGCTGAGGCGCCGCTTGCCGGCTTCGCTGCGCTGCAGGCATGATCGGCGCAACGGCCGGAACCGGCGGGCACGGGAGGATGAAGCGATGCACACCAGCAACAGGATCGGGCGGCGCGCGGCACTGGCGGGGCTGGCAGGGGCCGCCGTTGCATCATCTGCTCGCGCCCAGGCGCCTGTCAGCCTGCGGCTGTTCACCGGCGGCCAGCAGCGGCCGGATGTGATGCGCCGCATCCTGGATGTGTTCCAGGAGCGCAACCCCGGCATCCGCGCCGAGGTGGAGGTGGGCGGCGCCACCTCCGACCAGCAGCAGCAATACCTCAACACCGTTCTGGCCAGCCGGGATTCGGCGTTGGACGTGGTGCTGATCGACGTGATCCGCCCGGCGCAATGGGCCGCGGCGCGCTGGGCGGAGCCGCTGGATGCCTATCTCGGCGCCGAGCGCGATGCGATCATGGCCCGCTACCTGCCGGCCTACCGCGAGGCGAACGTGGTGGGCGGCCGCGTGATGGCGCTGCCGTATTTCGCCGACGCGCAGTTCCTGTATTTCCGCCGTGACCTGCTGGCCAAGCACCAGGTGGCGCCGCCCAAGACATGGGATGAGCTTTCCGCCGGCGCACAGAAGATCCTGGCCGCCGAGGCCGCCGCCAACCCCAGCCTGCGTGGCTTCGCCACCGCCGGCGCGCCGATCGAGGGCACGGTGTGCAGCTTCCTGGTGCCGCTCTGGGGCATGGGCGGGGCACTGACGGATGCGCAGGGCAAGCTGGCGCTGGACCCGGCGCAGGCCCAGCGTGCCCTGGGCCTGTGGGCCGATTTGCGGGCGAAGAACGTGACGCCCGCCAACCTCGCCGAGATCGCGACGGATCGCATCCGCGTGGACATGCAGGCCGGCAACCTGATCTTCGCCATGCAGTGGGGCTATGCCTGGAACCGCTTCCAGAACGACGCCGACAGCCAGGTGAAGGACCGCATCGGCGTAGTGCCGCTGCCCAGCTTCGCCGGCGGCACGCCCGCCACCTGCGTCGGTGGCTGGCAGTTGGCCGTCAGCGCCTTCTCCAAGAACAAGGAAGCGGCGGTGAAGCTGGTGCGCTTCCTGTCCTCGCTTGAGGTTTCCAAGATGCAGGCGATCGCCGCCAGCCACCTGCCGGTGTTCCCGGAGGTGTACGAGGATGCCGAGGTGCTGGCCGCCAACCCCTGGTTCCGCGACGCCCGCCCGGTGGTGCTCGGTGCCCGCGCCCGGCCGGTGACGCCGCGCTATGCCGAGGTGTCGGAGGCGATCCGCACCTCCATGAACGGCTTCCTCGCCGGCACCCGCACCGCCGACCAGGCCCTGGCGGACATGACCCAGCGCCTGACACCCGTGCTGCGCTAGCCCCGTGGCGCGGCTGCGCGTCGGCCCGCTGGAGCGCGCGGAGCGGCGGCTCGGCTACGCGTTGCTGGCGCCGGCGCTGCTGCTGCTCTTGGCGGTGGTGCTCTACCCCATCGCCACGCTGCTCTGGACCAGCACGCAGCAGCTGCACCTCGCCCAGCCCTGGCTGGAAGGGTTCGTGGGCTTGGAGAACTATGCCCGCGCGATGGACGACCCGCGCTTCTGGTCGGCCCTCGGCGTCACGCTGATCTACGTGGGCGTGACCGTTCCGGGCGCGATATTGTGCGGGCTGGGTTTGGCGCTGCTGGCCAACCTGCCGTTTCGCGTGAAGTGGCCGGTGCGGCTTGGGCTGCTGCTGCCCTGGGCGCTGCCGCTGGTGTTCGCCGGGCTGATCTTCCGCTGGTTCTTCGAGTACGAGCAGGGGGTGGTGAACGCGGTGCTGCGGCTGTTCGGCGCCGCGCCGCTGCGCTGGCTTTCCACCCCCGATCTCGCCTTCATCTCCACCTCCACCGCGATCGTGTGGAAATCCTCGAGCTTCGTGGCCCTGGTGCTGCTGGCCGGGCTGCAGGCGATCCCGTCTTCGCTCTATGAGGCCGCCGCGGTGGATGGGGCGAGCGCCTGGCAGCGCTTCCGCCACGTGACCCTGCCGATGCTGCGCCCGGCCATTGTGGTGGCGCTGATCTTCCGCACCATCACGGCGATCCAGACCTTCGACATCCCCTACGCCATGACCGGAGGCGGGCCGGGCCACAGCACGGAGACGCTGGCGATGTACGTGCACCGCACCACCATCGACGTGCTGGATTTCGGCTATGGCAGCGCGCTGGCCGCACTGATGTTCCTGCTCAGCCTCGCGCTCACCTCGCTCTACATCCGCCAGACGCGGCGCGACGAGGGGACCGGCTGATGCCCAGCTTCAAGAAGGCCCGCGCGCTGGCGGCGTTGCTGATCGTGGCCAATGGCGTGATCCCCGCGCTGTGGATCCTGCTCACCTCGATGAAGACCGAGACGGAGCTGATGCGCGTGCCGATCACGGTGCTGCCGGATACGCCCACCATCGCCAACTACGTGCGGGTGTTCGTGGACCAGCCGATGCTCACCTTCCTGTGGAACTCGCTGGCGGTCGCCACGCTCTCCACGCTGCTGTGCGTGTTCGTCTCGGCGCTGGCGGCCTATGCCATCGTGCGGCTGCGGGTGCCGATGGGCACGTTCATTCTTTTGGCTATCGTATTGGTTTCGATGTTCCCGCTGATCAGCCTGATGGTGCCGCTGTTCCAGATCATGCGCA
The DNA here is from genome assembly GCA_947460455.1 of Rhodospirillales bacterium. Classification (GTDB taxonomy): domain Bacteria; phylum Pseudomonadota; class Alphaproteobacteria; order Acetobacterales; family Acetobacteraceae; genus CAMDGX01. The sequence goes on from CANHKG010000015.1 coordinate 29,220, forward strand.
CGGTGGAGCTGCTCAACACCTGGCCGGCGCTCATTCTGCCCTACGCCGTGCTCTCCATGCCCGTGTGCACCCTGGTGCTGGCGAGCTTCTTCCAGGACATTCCGCAGGATCTTGAGCGGGCTGCCGAGATCGACGGCTGCACGCGCGTCGGCGCCATGTGGCACGTGGTGGTGCCGCTGGCCGGGCCGGGCATCTTCACAGCCGCGATCCTGGCGTTCGTGAATGCGTGGGACGAATTCCTGCTGGCACTCACCCTCTCCCCGCGCGTGCCTGCCCGCACCGTGCCGGTGGGGATTACGCTGTATCAGGGCGAGTTCGCCTTCCCCTGGCCGATCATCTCGGCCGCGCTGATCGTGGCGATCGTGCCGGTGTGCCTGCTGATCGTGATCTTCCAGGAACGCGTGGTCGGCGGGCTCACCGCCGGCGGAGTGAAGGGCTGAGCATGCCGACCGACCCGACCAAGCACGCCCGCGCCGAAGGCCTCACGCCGCGCGGGGCAGGGGCGTTCGAGACCTCCATCGGCCGCCTTCGCGTGGCCGCCCGCGGCAGCATCACCCGCCTCACCTTCGGCGAAACCACGCTGCCCGACTACGGCTTTGTCGACACCACCGGCTTCGCTCCCGCCGATGCGGAACTGGGCGCCGATCCCGTCACCGCCATGCTGCGCGACGGCGAAGGTCGCCTCGTGCTCGGCCCACCGACGGACGAGCATTTCCGCGGCTGGACGCGGCTGCCCGCCTTCGGCCGCGGGGCGGATGGGTTCTGGTCCGCCGCCTTCGCGCTCGACAGTGGGCTGCCGGTGTATGGCCTCGGCGAACAGTTCGGCCCGCTGGACAAGCGCGGCCAGCTGGTGCGCTGCCACGTGGATGATGCGCTGGGGGTGAACACCGGCCTCACCTACAAGCCATGCCCCTTCGCCTGGGGCTTCACGCCGGATGGCGCCTGCTGGGGCATTCTGGTGAACACGCCGATGGATGTGTGGTTCGGCTGCGGCCACCCGGCCTGGTCGCACCGCACGCTGGCGATCGTCTGTGCCGACGAGGCGCTGGACCTGTTCCTGTTCGCCGCCCCCGATCCGGCCGCGCTGCTGCGGCAATACCATGCGCTGACCGGCGCGCCGGCCGCCCCGCCGCTGTGGTCCTTCGGGGTTTGGCTCTCCAAGGCCTATTACCGCACTGCCGACGAGATCCTGGAGGCCGCCCGCACGGTGCGCGAGAAGCGCCTGCCCTGCGACGTGATCACCTTCGATGGCCGCGCCTGGCAGGACACGCCAACGCGCTTCCACTTCCATTTCGACCCCTCGCGCTACCCGGACCCGAAGCCGGTGATCGATGCGCTGAAGGCGCAGGGCTTCCGCATCTGCGTCTGGGAATACCCGCCCGTGGCGGTGGAGGGCGCGCTGTTCCCCGAACTGGCGGAGAAGGGCTTCCTGCTGACGGACGATGCAGGCAAGCCGCTGGTGTTCGATTGGGACAAGACGCCGGGCAGTTCGCCGTTCGGGAAAGTGCTCACCCCACTGCCAGCCTCCGGCCTGCCGGACTACACCCAGCCTGGCGCCTACGCCGATTGGCGCGACCGGCACGCGACGCTGTTCGCGCTGGGCGTGGATGTGGTGAAGAGCGATTTCGGCGAGCAGGTGCCGGAGGAGGCACGCGCCGCCAATGGCGATACCGGCGTGCGGCTGCACAATGCCTACCCCGCGCTCTACAACCGCTGCGTGTACGAGGCGACGGCCAAGTTCACCGGCGATCCCGTGGTCTGGGGCCGTGCCGGCTGGATCGGGGCACAGCGCCAGCCGGTGCAATGGGGCGGCGATCCGCAGAGCGATTGGGAAGGGCTGGCCGCGAGCCTGCGGGGTGGCCTTTCGCATGGCATGACAGGCGTGCCCTGCCACGCCAGCGACATCGGCGGCTTCTACGGCAGCACCCAGCCGGCGCCGGAGCTGTTCCTGCGCTGGCTCGGCGCCGCGGTGTTCAGCTCGCATTTCCGCTTCCACGGCATCGGCCCGCGCGAGCCGTGGTCGTATGGCGACGCAGCCGAAAGCGTCGCGCGGCAATGGCTCGATCTGCGCATGCGGCTGGTGCCCTATCTGCACGCCGTGGCACGCGATGCCGCCAGCACCGGGCTGCCGGTGATGCGGGCCATGGCGCTCGCCTTCCCTGATGACCGTGCCGCGCGCGGCTTCGAGGAGCAGTTCTGCTGCGGGCCCGCCCTGCTGGTGGCCCCCATCCTGCGCCCGGGCGGCATCGCGGAGCTGTGGCTGCCGGCGGGTGGCTGGTACGATCTCTGGACCGGCGAACGCCACGAGGGTGGGCGACTGCTGCGGCTCTCCGGCCTGCCGCTGGATCGCATGCCGGTGTTCGGCCGCGAAGGCCATCTGCTGCCACTTGGTTCCGCCGTGCAGCACACCGGGGAGATCGATGCGGCCCGGCCGGTGGAGGAGGTGGTGGTGTTCGGCCTGCCCACGGTGCCGCCGTTGGCGGAGCTCGGCCTGTCCCTCGCGCAGGGGCACCTCTCCGGCGCGCCGCGCGTGCGGGCCATGGGGTGCGCCGCGGAGGCCGATGGCGCGGGCTGGCGGTTCCGCCCCGGCTGAGCTGTTTCGCCGTGGTGTGAAACCGGATCGCCAGCCGCGCGTTGCCCCCGCGCAATCCGACGGGGGAACCGCCATGAGCGACCGTGCCGCCACCAAGGACTTCAGCGATTTCGAACTGCCCGTGGGGCTCAACCTGCTGGCGGGCATCATCGATGCCGCCCGTGCGGTGGAGGAGCTGGAGGAGGATGAGCTCAACGAAGACATGCAAGACGCCGATACGCCCGAGGATTCCGACCCCCAGGGCCTGGAAGGCGCGCTGCGCGGCCTGATCGACGACCTGAACGAGGACGAGCAGGCGGCGCTGATCGCGCTGACCTGGATCGGCCGGGGTGATCGCGAGGCGGGGGAGTGGGACGAGACCGTCGCATTGGCCCGGGAACGCAACACGGAGGGATCCACCGCCGACTACCTGGTGGGCATGGAGATGCTGGGCGACCTGCTGTCGGAGGGCATGGCCGCCTTCGGCATCATCGCGGAGGACGTGGCCCGGTAGCGGACGCAACCGACCGGCGGGGCGGGCATTTCCCGGTCCCGGACAGGAGTTTCGCCGATGCCCCCCATCTCTCGCATGCGCCCGGCCCCCGCCCGGCCCCCACGTTCGTGGCTCTGGCCGGCGCTGCTCGGGCTCGGCGTGCTGGCTGCGGCCAATCATGCCGCTTCCCGCGCCGCGGAGCGCCGCCATCCCCCGCGTGGGCGGTTCCTGGAGATCGCAGGCACCCGCCTGCATGTGTTGGACGAGGGCAGCGGGCCGCCGGTGGTGTTGCTGCACGGCAATGGCGCCATGGCGGAGGATTTCGTGGCCAGCGGCCTGGTGGAGCGGCTTTCGGCCGAGCATCGCGTGATCGTGCCGGACCGGCCGGGCTTCGGGCATACGCCACGGTCGCACGGCAAGCTCTGGACGGCGCATGCCCAGGCGGAGCTGATCGCCGCGGCGCTGGATCGGCTGGGCGTGGAGCGGCCGGTGGTGCTGGGCCATTCCTGGGGCGTGATGGTGGCGCTGGATCTCGCCCGGCGGCATCCGGACAAGGTGGGCGCCCTGGTGCTGGTGGGCGGCTACTACCACCCCACGTTGCGGCTGGACGTGCCGTTGGTCTCGCTCTCGGCGCTGCCGGTGCTGGGCGATCTGCTGCGCCACACCGTGCTGCCGCCGCTGCTGTGGCTGATCCGCGGCGGCGTGTTCCGCACGCTGTTCGCGCCGGCCCCTGTTACCGCCGGTTTCCAGGATCGTTTCCCGGTGGGGATGGCGCTGCGGCCTTCGCAGCTGCGCGCGGTGGCGCAGGACACGGCAACGATGATCCCCGGCACCGCGCTGCTGTCGCGCCACTATGGGGAGCTGGCCATGCCGGTGGCGATCGTGGGCGGGGTGGAGGACGGGCTCGTGGATTTCGACACCCAGTCCCGCCGCCTGCACGAAGAGATACCGCAAAGCCGGCTGCACCCGGTGGCGGCCGATGGGCACATGGTGCACCACACCGAGCCGGCGCTGCTGGCGGATATCGTTGCCCAGGCCAGCCGCGCCGCCGCCGCTACCCAGGCCGAGCTGCCGGGCTGACGCAGAATCGGGCGGCTTGTTGCCCAGCCGCCCGCTGTTTCAGCTGCGCGGGGTGATCAGCGCCAGATCGGCTTGCCCAGGTTCACGTTGCGCCCGGAGGTCGCCGCGCCGCCGACCGCGCCCACCGCGCCGCCGATCAGCGCGCCGGTGCCCAGGCTGCCGCCGGTCAGCCCGCTGATCGCCGCCCCGGTGCCGGCGCCGATCAGGCCACCGGAGACGGCGCGGTCGCCCGTGCTTTGCCCGCAGGCCGCCAGGGCCAGGGTCGCCAGGAGCAGGGTCGTCGTGAGCATCGTCTTCATCTCGGGATCCTCCGCAGTATCGCGCGGGCCGGGCCCGCGCCGTGCAGGCACCATGCCCGCCATCTGCGGCAGAAACGTGATGACAAGGTGATGGGTCCATGGCGCAGGCGGACCATCATGGCCGGCTCGCGCAAGGTTGATCGCTACTTCCGCCCCACCAGCGCCAGGGCCGCGCCCACCAGGCCCACGCCAGCGGCCAGGGGGCCGAAGCCGCCGAAGCCGAACGAGGTCATCATCCAGCCGCCCAGGGCGGCAGCACCCAGCCAGCCGAAGCTGGCCGAGGTCACGTTCAGGCCCAGCACCGTGCCGCGCACCGCATCCGGCACGTTGGCCAGGGCGGCCATGAGGCTGGGGCGGGCGATGGCGTTCACGAACACGTAGCCGAAGCCCAGCGCCACGCTGGTGGCCAGCCCCGGGGTCCAGAGGAAGAGCGCCATCGCCACGGCGGCGGAGCCCGCCATCGCTGCGGCGAAGGTGTGGAGGCGGTTCGGCAGCCGGTCTGCCAGCTGCCCGCCCAGCACGGTGCCCAGGATGTTGCCGCCGGCGAACAGGGCCAGCGGCACCACCACGCCCTTCAGCGACAGGCTGTAGGTGGACTGCAGGAAGGTGGCGAAATACACCGCCGTCAGGCCGTAGCAGACGCGTTCGGCAATCCCCATCGCCAGCAGGCGCATCACCGGGCCGGTCATCGCCGCGCGCAGCGACACCGCCTTGCTGCCGGCGGCGCGCTTGCCGCCATCCTGCCCCCAGGTGCTGGCCAGCAGGCCGAGGGCGGCCAGCAGCGCGATCCCGGCGACTGTCACGTTCACGCCGCGCCAGCCGACGAAGCTGCCGATCCAGGCGGCCATGGGCACACCCACCAGCAGGGTCATGGATTGGCCGGCCATGATCCAGCCCAGCGCCCGGCCGCGCTGGCGGTCCACCGTGCGGGCGGAGGCCTCGGCCATGATCACGCCGGTGAAGGCGCCGGAACACCCGCCCGCCGCCGTGGCCCATGCCGCCACGGTGAAATAGGTTTGGGAGTGCGAGACGCCGATCATGCAGAGCGCAAGGCACAGCGGCCCGCCGATCAGGAAGGGCTTGCGGCCCCAGCGGTCCGACCCCGCGCCGGCCGCCATGGAGGCCACGCCCCAGGCGATGGAGGTCATCGCCATCAGGTTGGCCACATAGGCCACGGTGGTGGCGAGGTCGCGCGCCATGTCGATCAGGAAGGGCGCGCGGGTGGTGCCGCTGCAGGAGGCGGCGAACATGCCAAGGCACCCGGCGGCGAGCAGCGCCCAGGGCATGGGCGGCAGGCCGGGCAATGCCGCGGCATCGGTGGCGGGTTTCGTGCGGGAGGACATGGCGCGAGCCTATCCTGGCCCGCGCCCGTGGTCGAACCGCGTATCAGGCAGGGCTGGCGCGTGATGGCCGGAGGCGGCTGCGACAATCACGTGATCGGAGAAGGCCAGACCGTGTGCTGGTGCTCACCACATGAACGACCACACGGCCACCATCATCACGATGGCCAGGGCGAGCGACACCCCCAGCACCGTGACCACGCGCCCGCTGATCCGCCCCTGGCGCACGGCGCGGCCTGTGCCGGGTTCGGGCGGGATCTCGGGCTTCGGTGTGTCTTGGCGATCACTCATGGTGCAGCAACGTCCTGCGCCGATGGTGGTTCCGGCCGAATGCAATGGCAGGGGGGCGGCCGGGATCTGCGCATGAGCGATCGCCGCGAAACGCTGGATTTTGCCGCCGGACGTGACCAGGCCCTCATCTGGATGGCAGCGCAGAATCCAGCCGATGCAGGCCCGATGGCGACGGACGGCGCGCTGCGGGGAAGCTCCGCAGGGCACTCAGCCAAGGTCCACCATCCAAGCCGTTTGTCCGCTCCCATGAGCGGTGCTTTACCGCCGGGGGCCCGGTGGGATATGCGATGGTCCCTGCCATGGCCGTATCCCGCCCCTCCTCGTTCCTGATCTGGCTGGCCGCCGTTCTGTTGGTGGCGCTGGGCGTTGTTGTGCCTGGTGCGGCCGCCGCCCATGCCGGGCATGGGGAGCAACCCGCGCGCACCGCCGCCTGGCATGCCGCGGAGCCCACCGGCCCCGCGGCCCCGGTTGCGTCCGGTGCCGTTGCCGCGCTCCAGGAAGAGGCATCTCGCGGTGTTGCCGTTGTTGCCACGGGCGACAACGGGACCCCCGCGCCGTGCGGCGGCGCCGCCTGCTGCACGTCTGGCCATGGTTGTTGCGCGGCCATCCCGGTGGCCGACGCCGCCGCCCCCACCATGCCGGGGGCCGCGCGGCTGCGGACGCATCTCGCCGGCCTGCCGCCCGGCGTGTCCGCCCCCGCCCTGCCGGAGCCGCCCAGACCCTTCCGCTGATCCATCCGCCGCGCCGGGCCCCGGCGCGGCCGCTTTGCCTGGACAGATGGAAGAGGTCCCGCATGACCCGCCTGCGCGCGACGGCCCTGGCCGCCGCCATCACCCTCGCCCTTGCCGCCGCCGTGCCCCGCCCCGCCGGCGCGCATGAAGGCCATGACCACGACGCCCCGCCGCCGCCGGCCACGGTGATCTCCGCCCCGCGCGGCGAGGCGGCTTCCGACGCGGTGGAGCTGGTCGCCATCGCCCGCGGCGGCGCGATCGAGATCTACCTGGACGATTTCCGCACCAATGCGCCGATCGAGGGCGCCACGGTGGAGGTGGAAACACCGGACGGGCCGAAACAGGCAATCGCCGCCCCCGGCCAACCCTATCGGCTCGCCGCGCCCTGGATCGCCGCGCCGGGGCGGCATGACCTGATCGTGACGGTGATGGCCGGCGACGTTCTGGAGGTCCTGCCGGTGGCGTTGACCATCACGGCACCGGCCGCGCTGCCCGTGCCGCCGGGGCTGATCGGCACCGCCCGGGCGGCGCTGGCCGCCGAGGTGGCATCGCGGGGCGCTGGCGGCTGGGTGGCGCTGGGCGGTGCCTTCCTGGCCGGCATGGCCGCGATGCGGCTGCTGGCGCGCCGCCGTGGGGCCGCCGCAATGGCCCTGGTGCTGGGGGTGGCCGCCGCCCCGGCGCTGGCCCAATCGCCGCCCCAACCGCCCATTGTGGTGCGCGACCAGGCGCAGCGCCTGCCGGATGGCACGGTGTTCGCGCCCAAGGCCAGCCAGCGCATCCTGGCCATCCGCACCGAGGTTGCCAGCCCGGCGGCGCAGGCCCGTACGGTGGAGCTGCCGGGCCGCATCATCCCGGACCCGAACGCCAGCGGCTACGTGCAGGCCGCGGTCAGCGGCCGGCTTTCCGCGCCGCCCGGCGGCTTCCCGCTTCTGGGCGCGGCGGTGCGGGCCGGCGAGGTGCTGGCCTATGTGACGCCGCCGTTCCAGGCCATCGACACGTCCAACATCCGCCAGCAGGCCGGCGAGCTGGACCAGCAGATCGCGATCATTCAACGCCGCGCCGCCCGGCTGCGCGCGTTGGGCGAGGTGGCGGCACGCAGCCAGCTGGAGGAGGCGGAGCTGGAGCTGCACGGCCTGCGCACCCGGCGGGCGAGCCTGGACCAGGTGCGCCGCGAGCCGGAGGCGCTGGTGGCGCCGATCGACGGGGTGATCGCCGCCAGCACCGCCGCCGCCGGCCGCATCGCCGAGACCAACGCGGTCGTGTTCCAGGTGATCGACCCCCGGCGCCTGTGGGTGGAGGCGCTGCAGATCGAGCCGCTGGACATCGCGCGCGAGGCCACCGCGCTGCTGGCGGGCGGGCGCGGGCTGAGGCTCGCCTGGCGCGGCGCGGGGCTTGCCGGTGCGGCGCAGGCGGTGCCGGTGCAGTTCGCCATCGAGGACGAGGCCGCCGGGCTGCGCGTGGGCCAGCTGGTGACGGTGCTGGCGCGCGTCGACACGCGGCAGGAGGGGCTGGCCCTGCCGCGCGCGGCCGTGCTGCGCGGGCCCGGCGGGGTGGCGATCGTCTACGAGCACAGCGCCGCGGAGCAGTTCCGCCCGCACGAGGTGCGCACGGAGGCGCTGGATGCCACGCGGGTGCTGGTGGTGGCGGGGCTGCGGCCGGGCCAGCGCATCGTGACCCAGGGCGCCGAGCTGCTGAACCAGGTGCGCTGATCCATGTTCACCTTCCTCGTCACCCACTCCCTGCGCAACCGCCTGCTGGTGCTGGCCCTTGCCGTGGTGCTGGTCGCCTGGGGCGGGCTGCTGGCCACCCGGCTGCCGGTGGACGTCTTCCCCGACCTCAACCGCCCCACCGTCACCGTGATGACGGAAGCCGAGGGGCTGGCGCCGCCGGAGGTGGAGCAGCTGGTCACCTGGCCGATCGAGACGCAGATGAACGGCCTGCCGGGTGTCACGCGGGTGCGCTCCGTCTCCGGCGTCGGCCTCTCCATCGTCTATGTGGAGTTCGACTGGGGCACGGAGATCTACCGCAACCGCCAGCTGGTGGCGGAGCGGCTGGGCCTGGTGCGCGGGCAGTTGCCGCCGGCCGTGGTGCCGCAGATGAGCCCGGTTTCCTCCATCATGGGGCAGATCGTGCTCGCCGCCGTCACGGCACCCGAGGGCGTGTCGCCCATGGAGGTGCGCGAGGCGGCGGACTTCATCATCCGCCCGCGCCTGCTGGCGATTCCCGGCGTGGCGCAGGTGATCCCGATCGGCGGGGAGGTGCGCCAGTTCCGCGTCGGCCCCAACCCGGCGGCGATGCGCGCGCTGGGCATCGCACAGGAGCAGCTGGAGCGCGCGCTGGCGCAGTTCGGCACCAACACCGGCGGCGGCTATGCCGACCAGCACGGGCGCGAATACCTCATCCGCAACATCGGCCAGAGCCTGAGCCTGGAGGCGCTGGGCGGCACCGTGGTGGCCGGCACGCCGGGCCAGCCGGTGCTGCTGCGCCAAGTGGCCGACGTCTCCTACGGCGCGCGGCCCAAGCGCGGCGAGGCCGGCTATATGGGCCGCCCGGCCGTGATCGTTTCGGTGGAGAAGCAGCCGGACGTGGACACGCTGCGCCTGACGCGGGAGGTGGAGGCAGCGTTGGCGGGGCTCTCGGCCTCCCTGCCCGCCGGCATCCGGGCCGACAATGTGCTGTTCCGCCAGGCGGACTTCATCGAGACCTCGATCGGCAACGTACGCACGGTGCTGCTGGAGGCGACCGCGGTGGTGGCGGTCGTGCTGTTCGCCTTCCTGCTGAACGCGCGCACCACGCTGATTTCGCTGTCGGCCATCCCGGTTTCGATCCTGGCCGCGGCCATCGTGTTCCACTTCGCCGGGCTGTCGATCAACACCATGACCCTGGGCGGGCTGGCCATCGCCATCGGCGAGCTGGTGGACGATGCGGTGGTGGACGTGGAGAACATCTTCCGCCGCCTGCGCGAGAACCGCGCGCTGGCCGTGCCGCAGCCGGTGTTCGATGTGGTGGTGGCGGCGAGCCAGGAGGTACGGTCCGGCATCGTCTATGCCACGATGATCATCATCCTGGTGTTCGTGCCGCTGTTCGCGCTGACCGGCATCGAGGGCCGGCTGTTCGCGCCGCTGGGCCAGGCCTACATCGTTTCCATCCTGGCCAGCCTGCTGGTGTCGATCACGCTCACCCCGGTGATGGCCTATTACCTGCTGCCGCGCATGAAGCGGCTGGAGGCGCATGAGGGTGCGCTGGTGCGGGGGCTGAAGCGGGCCAATGCCGCCCTGCTGCGCTGGGCCCTGCCGCGGCCGCACCTGCTGGCGGGCGTGGCGGCGGTGGCCGTGGCGGCGGCGGCGATGGGGGCCGCCCTGCTGCCGCGCGCCTTCCTGCCGCCGTTTAACGAGGGCACGCTGACCATCAACACCGTGTTCAACCCCGGCATCTCGCTGGCCGAATCCCATCGCGTTGGCCTGATCGCGGAACAGCTCCTGCTGCAGGTGCCGGAGGTGCGCGCCGTGGGCCGCCGCACCGGGCGCGCGGAGCTGGA
>CANHKG010000016.1 GCA_947460455.1 Rhodospirillales bacterium
CCCACCGCCGCCCTCACCGTGCGCGAAGCGCTGCGCGACGCCATGGCCGTGGAGATGCGCGCCGATGACGGCGTGTTCCTGATGGGCGAGGAGGTGGCGCAATACCAGGGCGCCTACAAGATCAGCCAGGGCCTGCTGGAGGAGTTCGGCGACAAGCGGGTGATCGACACCCCGATCACCGAGCACGGCTTCGCCGGCATGGCGGTGGGTGCGGCCATGAACGGCCTTAAGCCCATCGTGGAGTTCATGACCTTCAACTTCGCCATGCAGGCGATGGACCAGATCATCAACTCCGCGGCCAAAACGCTCTACATGTCCGGCGGGCAGATGGGCTGCCCCATCGTGTTCCGCGGCCCCAACGGTGCTGCCAGCCGCGTCGCCGCCCAGCACAGCCAGTGCTATGCCAGCTGGTACGCGCATGTGCCGGGCCTGAAGGTGGTTGCCCCCTGGTCGTCGGCGGATGCCAAGGGCCTGATGCGCGCCGCGATCCGTGATCCGAACCCGGTGGTGTTCCTGGAGAACGAGATCCTCTACGGCCAAAGCTTCGAATGCCCGACCGATCCCGATTTCGTGCTGCCGATCGGCAAGGCGAAGGTGGAGCGCGTTGGCAAGCACGTGACGATCGTCGCCTTCTCCATCATGGTGGGCGTGGCGATGAAGGCGGCCGAGACGCTGGCCGCGCAGGGCATCGAGGCAGAGGTGATCAATCTGCGCTCGCTGCGCCCGCTCGATACCGCCACGATCGTGGAAAGCGTGAAGAAAACCAGCCGCATCGTGACGGTCGAGGAAGGCTGGCCCTATGCCGGCATCGGTGCCGAGGTGAACATGCAGATCATCGAGCAGGCCTTCGATTGGCTCGATGCGCCGCCGGTGCGTGTGTATGGCGCGGACGTGCCGCTGCCCTACGCTGCCAATCTGGAAAAGCTCGCCCTGCCGCAGCCCGAGTGGGTTGTGGACGCGGTGAAGAAGATCGTCTGACGCGCCTGCCGGCACGAAAACGACCCGACACAGGGGAAGCGACATGGCCACCAATATCCTGATGCCCGCCCTGAGCCCAACCATGACCGAGGGCACGCTGGCGCGCTGGCTCAAGAAGGAAGGCGACACGGTGAAGGCCGGCGACGTGATCGCCGAGATCGAAACCGACAAGGCCACGATGGAAGTGGAAGCGGTGGACGAAGGCATTCTTGGCAAGCTGCTGGTGGCCGACGGCACCGAGGGCGTGAAGGTGAACCAGCCCATCGCCATCCTGGTGGAGCCCGGCGAATCCGTCTCTGCCACGCCGGTAGCCGCACCGGCCCCCGCCGCCGCTGCGGCCACCCCCGCGCCGGCTCCGGCGGCAGCAGCCCCGGCACCTGCCGCACCCGCGCCTGCCGCAGCCGGTGGGGAACGCGTGATCGCCTCGCCGCTCGCCCGCCGCATGGCGCAGCAGGCCGGGCTCGACCTCTCCAAGCTCGCCGGCTCCGGCCCTGGTGGGCGCATCGTGCGCGCCGACGTTGAAGCCGCCGCGAAGGGCGCCCCCGCTGCCGCCGCCCCGGCACCGGTCGCCGCTGCCGCGCCTGCCGCGGCCCCCGCCCCGGCGCCGCGCGGCCCGGCCCCCGTGATCACCGCGCCGCACAAGCTGGTGCCGCATTCCTCCATGCGCCGCGTGATTGCCCGCCGCCTCAGCGAGGCGAAGTCCAGCATCCCGCATTTCTACGTCTCGATGGATATCGAGGTGGATGCGCTGTGGAAGCTCGGCGAGGACCTTAACTCCCGCAGCCCGAAGGAAGGCGAAGGCCGCTTCGTCATCACGCTGAACGACCTCGTCATCAAGGCCGCCGCGCGCACCCTGCGCCGCGTGCCGGCGGTGAATGCGGCCTGGACCGACGACGCGACTGTTCTGTTCGACGACGTGGACATCTCGGTGGCCGTCGCCATCCCCGATGGCCTGATCACGCCCATTATCCGCCGCGCCGACCAGAAGGGCCTGCAGACGATCAGCGCCGAGATGCGCGACCTCGCCGGCCGCGCCAAGGCCGGCAAGCTGAAGCCGGAGGAATTCCAGGGCGGCGGCTTCTCCATCTCCAACATGGGCATGTTCGGCGTGTCGCACTTCAGCGCCATCATCAACCCGCCCCAGGCCGCGATCCTGGCCGTGGGCGCGGCTGCCCCCAAGCCGGTGGTGAAGAACGGCGAGCTGGCCGTGGCGCGCGTGATGACCTGCACGCTGTCCTGCGACCATCGCGTGGTGGATGGCGCGCTCGGCGCCACCTGGCTGCGTGAGTTCAAGCGCCTCTGCGAAGACCCGCTGGGGCTGCTGCTGTGACCGACCTGCCCGCCGGCATCACCCTGCGCGACGCCGTACCCGGCGACGAAGGGCTGGTGGATCATTTCGTCCGCCAGCTCGCCATCTACGAAAAGATGGAGCACCTGGCGACCGGCACGCCGGAGATGTTCGCCCGCGCCCTGTTCGGCACCCCGCCGCGCGTGTTCGCCATGCTGGTGGAGGATGCCGGCAAGCCGATCGGGCTGGCGCTGTACTTCTTCAACTTCTCCACCTTCATGGCGCAGCCCGGGCTCTACTTGGAAGACATCTTCGTGGACCCCGCCTATCGCGGCCGCGGCATCGGCAAGGCCATCTTCAAGGTGCTGGCCAGCCGCGCGCTCGACCAGGGCTGCGCGCGCATGGAGTGGTCCGTGCTGGACTGGAACGCGCCCTCCATCGCCTTCTATCGCTCGCTCGGCGCTGTCGGCATGGAAGACTGGACGGTGCAGCGCCTGCAGGGCGAAACCCTGGCCAAGGTGGCGGGCCGCTAGCGCTACCTCCCTTCCGGAAAGGACCCACCATGGCCGACCAGCAATTCGACCTGATCGTGCTCGGCGGCGGCCCGGGCGGCTATGTGGCGGCCATCCGCGCCGCCCAGCTTGGCATGAAAACCGCGGTGGTGGAGCGCGAGAACCTCGGCGGCATCTGCCTTAACTGGGGTTGCATCCCCACCAAGGCACTGCTGCGCACCAGCGAGATCTACCATACGCTGCACAACCTCAAGGCCTACGGCCTGGCGGCGGACAATATCCGCTTCGACCTCGCCGCCGTGGTGGCGCGCTCGCGCGCCGTCGCCAAGCAGCTCTCGGGCGGCGTCGGCCATCTGATGCGCAAGCACAAGGTCACCGTGGTGATGGGCAACGGCAAGCTGGCCGGCAAGCACACCGTGGCGGTGGAAGCCGAAGGCAAGCCCACCGCCACGCTGAAGGCCCCGCACATCATCCTGGCCACCGGCGCCCGCGCCCGCGCGCTGCCGGGCATCGAGGCCGACGGCAAGCTCATCTGGACCTACCGCGAGGCGATGGTCCCGCCCGCCATGCCGAAATCCCTGCTGGTGATCGGCTCCGGCGCCATCGGCATCGAATTCGCCAGCTTCTACCGCACCATGGGCGCGGAAGTGACGGTGGTGGAGGTGATGGACCGCGTGCTGCCGGTGGAGGATGCCGAAATCTCCGCCTTTGCCCGCAAATCCTTCGAGAAGCAGGGCATGAAGATCCTCACCGGCGCCGCCGTGAAGGGCGTGAAGAAGGGTGCGGACAGCGTGACGGTCACCGTGGAGCAGGCCGGCAAAAGCCAGGACATCACGGTGGAGCGCGTCATCTCCGCCGTCGGCATCGTGGGCAATGTGGAAAACATCGGCCTGGAAGGCACCGGCGTGAAGGTGGACCGCACCCATGTCGTGATCGACGAGTGGTGCCGCACCGGCGAGCCTGGCGTCTATGCCATCGGCGACCTCGCCGGCGCCCCCTGGCTCGCCCACAAGGCGATGCATGAGGGCGTGATCTGCGTGGAGAAGATCGCCGGCGTGCCCGGCGTGCACCCCATGAACACCGGCAACATCCCCGGCTGCACCTATTGCTATCCCCAGGTCGCCAGCGTCGGCATGACGGAAGCCGCCGCGAAGGCCGCCGGCCGCGAGATCCGGGTTGGCAAATTCCCCTTCATCGGCAACGGCAAGGCCATCGCGCTCGGCGAGCCCGAGGGCCTGGTGAAGACCATTTTCGATGCCAAAACCGGCGAATTGCTCGGTGCCCACATGATCGGCGCGGAGGTCACGGAGATGATCCAGGGCTACGCCATCGGCCGCACGCTGGAGACGACGGAGGCGGAGCTGATGCACACCGTGTTCCCGCACCCCACCATCAGCGAAGCCATGCACGAAGCCGTGCTTGACGCCTACGGGCGCGCCCTCCACTTCTAGCCCATGACCACCACCCGCGTCGTCATCGACCACCGCATCTCGCGCCATCCCGAGAAGGCGCACCGGCCCGACAATCCGATCCAGCGCAAACCCGCCTGGATCCGGGTGAAGGCGCCCAATCATCCCGTGTACCATGAGACACGGGAGCTGATGCGCGCCAACCGCCTCACCACGGTGTGCGAGGAAGCCGCCTGCCCGAATGTGGGTGAGTGCTGGTCCCAGCGCCACGCCACCATGATGATCATGGGCGACACCTGCACCCGCGCCTGCAGCTTCTGCAACGTGCGCACCGGTCAGCCCGATGCGCTGGATGCCGATGAGCCGAACCGCGTGGCCGATGCCGTGGCCAAGCTCGGCCTGCGCCATGTCGTCATCACCTCGGTGGACCGCGATGATCTGCGCGATGGCGGGGCAGGGCACTTCGCCGCCGTCATCCAGGGCATCCGCGATGCCGCGCCGAACACCACGATCGAGGTGCTGACGCCGGATTTCCTGCGCAAGGACGGCGCGTTGGAGATCGTGGTGCAGGCCCGGCCGGATGTGTTCAACCACAACCTGGAAACCGTCCCGCGCCTCTATCCCACCATCCGCCCGGGCGCGCGCTACTACCAGTCGCTGCGCCTGCTGGACCGTGTGAAGCAGCTTGATCCCACCATCTTCACCAAGTCTGGCCTGATGGTCGGCCTCGGCGAGGCCAAGCCTGAGATCCTGCAGGTGATGGACGATTTGCGCGTGGCGGAAGTCGATTTCCTCACCATCGGCCAGTACCTCCAGCCCACCGTGAAGCACGCCGCGGTGGCGGAATTCGTCACGCCCGAGGCGTTCGAGGAATATGCCAGCCTCGCCCGCGCCCGCGGCTTCCTGCTGGTCTCCGCCACTCCGCTCACCCGCAGTTCGTACCATGCGGATGCCGATTTCGCGAAGCTGCAGGCCGCCCGCAGCGCCAAGCTGGCGGCTCGCCCGGTGCCCGCCTAGGGCCATGCCCCGCCATAGCGAAACCCGCCACGTTCCCTACCAGCCGGAACAACTGTTCGACCTCGTGGCCGATGTCGGCCGCTATCCGGAATTCCTGCCCTGGTGCGTCGGCGCGCGCGTGCGCACCCGCACTGAGGCAGAGATGGTGGCCGACCTCACCATCGGCTTCGGCCCGTTCCGGGAGAGCTTCACCAGCCGCGTGGCGCTGCACCGGCCAGACAAGATCGGCGTGCGCTACGAAAACGGCCCCTTCCGCTACCTGACCAACCAATGGCGCTTCGAAGCCACCGAGACTGGCTGCCGTGTGCATTTCAACGTCGATTTTGAATTCCGCTCCAAGCTGCTGGAGATGGCGATCGGCGCCGTGTTCAATGAAGCGGTGCGCCGCATGGTGGCCGCCTTCCTCACCCGCGCCCGCACCGTGTATGGCCCGCCCCCTGCCGCCCCGGCCCCCACCCTCACGGCCCGCGCTGCATCCGGAGGGAGCGCCGGCTCGTAGATGTCAGAACAGGCCGACCTGGCTGGGCTGCTGGCATCCGTCGCCACGGGCGACCGCAATGCGTTGAAAGCCGTCTATGCCAGGCAGTCTACCCGACTGTTCGGAATAGCCATGGCCATCCTGCGCGACCGTGCCGCAGCCTCCGACGTGCTCCAGGATGCCTTCCTCAAGGTCTGGCAGCGCGCCGGCCAGTTCGACCCCACCCGCGGCCCGGCCGAGGCCTGGCTCGGCCAGATCGTGCGCAACACCGCGCTGGACGCCGCCCGCGCCCGCGGCCGCGAGGTCCTCACCGACGACCCCAGCTTGGGCGACGGCGCCTTCGAACCTTCCGTGCTCGATGACCTCGCCGAGGCCGAGGATGGTGCCCGCCTGCGCGACTGCCTTGCCAGGCTGGATGCCAAGCCGCGCGAAGGCATCCTGCTCGCCTTCGTCCACGGCCTGTCGCACCCGGAGGTGGCCGAGCGCCTCGCCACCCCGCTGGGCACGGTAAAATCCTGGATCCGCCGCGGCCTGCTCACGCTGCGGGAGTGCCTGTCATGAGCGGCACCGCCGAAGACCGCGATCTGCTCGCCGCCGAATACGTGCTGGGCACGCTCGATGCCCGCGCCAGCGCTGCCGTGGAAGCTGCGTTGGCCACCGACCCCGCCCTGGCCGCATCCGTCGCCGCCTGGACGAACCGCCTCGCCCCCCTCACCCGGCTTGCCCCGCCAGAAGCCCCGCCGCCGGATCTGTGGGACCGGATCGAGGCCCGCCTGCCCGGCGCCGCACGCCCCGCCCCGCGCCGTTCCTGGTTCTGGCAGGGCTGGGCCATCGGCGCCTCGCTCGCCGCCGCCGTCTTCGCCGGCCTCGCCTTCATCCCGCGCGCCGAAAAGCCTGCCTACATGACCGTGCTGGTCAGCGACCGTGCCGCGCCGGCCTGGATCGCGCAGGCCGACCGCACCGGCGGCATCACGCTCGCCGCCGTGCGCCCGGCCTTCGGCGAGCCGCAATCCGCCACCCCCGATGGCCGCGTGATGCAGCTCTGGGGCCTGCGCCCGGGCGAGACCGCGCCCACCAGCCTCGCTTTGCTGCCGCGCACACCGGGCCGCATCAGCATCCCGGCGCCCGCGCTGCGCCCGGTGAACAACATGCTGATCGAGATCAGCCTGGAGCCCGAGGGCGGCTCCCCCACCGGCCGCCCCACCGGCCCCATCCTGTTCTACGGCCGCCTCATCGAGGCCCCCCCGAACTGACCATCGAACTGACCATCGAACTGGCCCCTCCCATAGGAACGTTGCCATGGTTTTTCGCCTGATGCTCGCCTCCGCCGCCACCCTGGCCCTCGGCGCCGCCGCGCTGCTGGCCCAGCCTGAACTCGCGGCCGAGCATGTTGCCACCCGCGCCGAACACATGGCCGCGCACCCCAGGCCCGCCGGCTTCGTCGCCGCGTCCTGCGACGCGCTCCCCGCGCCACGGTCAACGCCCGCCGATATCTGAACCCCCCGCGCATCCATCCGCGCCTGCCCTCCGTAGCGCTGCTGTCGGGGCCGCATTGGCCCCCCAGCACGGAGGAGACCCACCATGATGCGCACCACGCTCGCTCTCGCCGCCACCCTGCTCACCGCCGCCGCGCCCGCCCAGGCCGCCACCATCTGGGCGCTGGACGCCGCCGGCAGCCTGGCCAAGATCGATACCGAAACCCGCAAGGCCATGCCGGCCAAGGCCGTGAAGGGCACCGACGGCGCCCTGCTCGCCATCGCCCTGCGCCCGGCCGACGGCAAGCTCTACGGCCTCACCGCCCGCGGCCAGCTCGTCACCATCGACCCCGATGCCGCCATGGCGAAGGAAGTCGCCCGCCTCGACAAGTCGCTGGATGGCGCCGCCCGCACCACCATCAACTTCAACCCGGTGGTCGATCGCCTGCGCGTGGTCTCCAGCAATGGCGGCAACTGGCGCATCCACCCCGATACCGGCGCCGTCACCGTTGATGGCGGTCTGAAATACGCGCCGGACTCCGCCTATTCCGAGACCAAGCCCATGGTCACCACCGGCGCCTATTCCAACCATTTCGCCGGCACCAAGGAGACCGCGCTCTAAACGCTCGATGCCAAGCTCGGCCTGATGAACGTGCAGATGCCGCCCAATGATGGCGTGCAGCAGCCCAAGGGCCGCCTCAACCAGGCTGTCCCCGCCAATGCCGGGTTCGACATCCTGGCCGACGGCATGGGCGGCAACAAAGGCTTCGTCGTCGCCGCCGGCGCGCTGCATGGGCTGGACATCGCAACCGGCCAGCTCACCCCGATGGGCCGCATCGCCGGGCTTTCGGCCAAGGAGATCGTCTCGATCGCGGTGGCAAAGTAACCCTCACCCCTGGCGCAACACATGGCGGGGTGCTTCTCTTCGGCCTCAGATCTCGGAGAAGCCCCCGCCATGGACTACACCCCGCTGCGCATGGATGCCTCGCTGCCCCCGCTGCGCGTCAACCTCTATTCAGACACGCAGACCAAGCCCACCCCGGCCATGAAGGCCGCGATGCTGGCAGCCGAAGTGGGCGACGAGCAGTTCGGTTGGGACCCCACCACGAACCAGCTGCAGGAGCGCATGGCCGCCCTGATGGGCAAGGAAGCCGCGCTGTTCCTGCCCAGCGGCACCATGTGCAACCAGATCGCCATCGCCACCCATTGCCGCCCCGGCGACGAGATCCTGGCGCATGAAACCGCCCACATCCTCACCAGTGAGGGCGGGGCCGTCGGTGCCATCACCGGCGCCCAGATCACCGGCCTCCGCGGCGCCCGCGGCCAGTTCGATGCGGAAACCCTGCGCGCCGCCATCCGCCCGCGCACCCGCTACTCGCCGCCGCAAACCCTGCTGGAAATCGAGCAGACCGCCAATTCCGGCGGCGGCGCGGTATGGAAGGTGGAGACCATCAACGAGCTCTGCGCCATCGCGCATGAGAATGGCCTCAGCACCCATATGGACGGCGCCCGCCTGATGAACGCCTGCGTCGCCGCAGGGATCGCGCCGAAGGACATGGTCGCCGGCATGGACAGCCTGTGGCTGGATTTCACCAAGGGCCTCGGAACCGGCGTCGGCGCCGTGCTGTGCGGGACCAAGGAATTCATCGGCGCGGCCTGGCGCTGGAAGCAGCGCCTGGGCGGTTCCATGCGCCAGTCCGGCATGCTCGCCGCCGGCTGCATCCACGCCCTGGAACACCACGTCGACCGCCTGGCCGATGACCACGGCAACGCCCGCCGCCTCGCCCGCGGCCTCGCCCAGCTGCCGGGCATCACGGTGGAGGAGCCTGAGACCAACCTGGTGTTCTTCAACACCCAGGGCGCCGGCCTCACCGCCGCCGAGCTGTCCGACCGCGCCCGCGCCCATGGCGTGGCCGTCAGCACCAACGGCAAGTACCGCGTGCGCGCCTGCACCCATCTCGACGTGACCGCCGCCGACATGGACATGGCGGTGCAGGTCATCGGCGAGGTCGTGAAGGCCGCCTGAGCAACAAGACTTCGTTCGTTTGATGCGGCACCGTCCGCATCAAACGAACAAAGGTTTTTTGGTTCTTTTTTTCAAAAAAGAACCGCTGCCTTACTGCACCGCATAAGCCCGCAGAAACGCCCCCACAGCCCCGTCCACCGCCGCCTCGATCCGCGCTTCATCCGGCGCGAAGCCCGGCGTCAGCAGCGCCTCGATATGCAGCGTGCCGCGCAGTAGCGCACCGAGATGCTGCGCCGCGAGGTCGGCATCGGGCGCATGGATCGCCCCCTGCGCGTGCAGCCGCCCCAGCCAGGCGGCCACCTGCGTCTGGAACGCCATCGGCCCGCTCGCCAGGAACGCCGCGCCCAGTTCGGGAAACCGCGCGCTTTCCGCGATCGCCACGCGCGCGATCGCCACCGTGCGCGGCTCCAGCAGGAAGTGCAGCAGCTTGCCGCCCAGCGCGCGCAGCGCCGCCTCCACATTCTCCACCCGGGCCGGCAACTGGGAAGGCTCCGCCGGCCCGCGCCGCGCCGCCTCACCCACGATGGTGGCGAACAGCGCGTCCTTGGAGGCGAAATGGGCATAGAGCGTGGCCTTGGAGACGCCGGCCGCGCGCGCCACCGCATCCATGCTCACGGCGCCATAGCCCTGCGCGATGAACAGCTCCGCTGCCGCCTGTATCACCTGCTGGCGCTTGCGATTGGGCGGCCCCTCCGCCACCGGGCCGGGGCAGGGGGCGGGGGCGAGGCGCGTTTCCATGCCCCCACTCTGATATGCACCCCCCGCCTCCGTCAAGAATGAACTGAACGGTTCAGTTTTGCGTTGACCCGACCAGCCCGTGGACGTAGAACCGGCATCAGACTGAACCGTCCAGTTCAATTCGAGGCGACGCCATGAATGCCATCCCCGGAAAGCCGGTTTCCCCCACCGCGGACGCACCCCTCTCCCGGCCGATCCCCACGGAGCCGCCACCCACCGCGAAGCCGCAATCCCGCCGCAAGCGCCGCCTTTTCGCCCTGGCCCTCATCCCCGTGCTGCTCGGCGTCGGCATTGCCGGCAATTGGTGGCGCGTCGAAGGCCGCTACATCCAAAGCACCGACAACGCCTACATCCAGGGCGACATCGCCACCCTCGCCGCGCGCATCGACGGCACCGTGATGGCCATCGACGTCGCCGACAACGCCGCCGTGCAGGCCGGCACCCCCCTCATCCGCCTCGACCCGCGCGACTGGCAGGCCCGGCTGGACCAGGCCCGCGCCAGCACCGCAGAGGCCGCCGCCGCCCAGCTCACCGTCGCCCGCCAGGTGGAACAGGCCAGTGCCGCCATCGACCAGGCCAGCTCCGGCATCGCCGCCGCCGAGGCCGAACTGGCCCGCGCCCGCAGCGAGGCCGCCCGCAGCGGCACCCTGGCTGGCGGCGGCTGGGCCTCGCGCCAATCCAACGAAACCGCCATCGCCGCCCAGCAGAAGGCCGAGGCCAACCTGGCCGCCGCCCAAGCCAGCCGTGCCGGCGCCAGTGCCGCGCTCGCGGTGGCAGAGGCACAATCCACCCAGGCCTCCGCCCGCCGCCAAGTCGCGGAAGCCGCCATGCGCCTGGCCGAGAACAACCTGGCCGACACCGTCATCCGCGCCCCGTCCGATGGCGTGGTGGGCAACCGCGCCGCCCAGCTCGGCCAGCAGGTCAGCCCCGGCCAGCTTCTGATCGCCATCGCCCCGCCGGCCAGCCGCCTCTTTGTCACCGCCAACTTCAAGGAAACGCAGCTGCGCCACCTCGTGCCCGGCGCTCCCGTGCGCCTGGTGCCGGATATCGACAGCGGCGCCGCCGTGCACGGCACCGTGGCCAGCCTTGCGCCCGCCACCGGCGCGCTGTTCTCCCTGCTGCCGCCGGAGAATGCCACCGGCAACTTCACCAAGGTGGTGCAGCGCGTGCCCGTGCGCATCGCCATCGACGCGCAGGATGCAGCGAACGCCCCCTGGCTGCGCGCCGGCCTCTCCGTCACCGCCGAGGTCGATACGCGCGGCCCCGGCGCCCACCGCCTCGGCCTGTTCGGCTCCGCCGCTGCGACCCTCGGCCTCGAGTAACCACCATGGACCAGCCGACCCGTCCGCTCACCCGCGCCGACTGGCTGGGCTTCATGGCCATGGTCGTCGGCATGTTCATGGCGATCCTGGATATCCAGATCGTCAGCGCCTCCATCGCCGAAATCCAGGCCGGCCTCTCGGCGGGGCCGGATGAGGTGGCCTGGGTGCAAACCAGCTACCTGATTGCGGAGATCGTCATGATCCCGCTCTCCGGCTGGCTCTCCCGCCTGCTCTCCACGCGCTACCTCTTCGTCGCCAGCGCGCTCGGCTTCGCGGTGTTCTCCGCGCTGTGCGCCACCGCCACCAGCCTCAACGAAATGATCGTCTATCGCGCGCTGCAGGGCTTCCTGGGCGGCGCGATGATCCCCACCGTGTTTGCCACCACCTTCCTGCTCTTCCCGCCGGCCCGGCGCACCGGTGTCTCCGTGCTGATCGGCCTCACCGCCACGCTGGCGCCCACCATCGGCCCCACTTTGGGCGGCTGGCTCACCCAGGCGATGTCCTGGCACTGGCTCTTCCTTATCAACGTCCCCGTCGGCCTCGCCATCGCCGCCACCGTCTTCGCCTTCATGCACTTGGACAAGCCGGACTGGTCGCTCTGGCGCCGCTTCGACTACATCGGCCTGGTGCTGATGGCGCTGTTTCTCGGCTCGCTCGAATACGTGCTGGAGGAAGGCGAGCGGGCAGGGTGGTTCGAGGACGAAACCATCCTGCTGCTCACCCTCGTCACCCTCTCCGCCGGCACGGCCTTCCTCTGGCGCATGCTCACCCGGCCCGATCCGCTGGTGGATCTGCGCGCCTTCGGCAACCGCAACTTCGCCTTCGGTTCCCTGTTCAGCCTGATCATGGGCATCGGGCTCTACGGCTCCGTCTATGTCGTGCCGCTCTTCCTCGGCCGCGTGCGCGGCTACGATTCGATGCAGATCGGGGAGGTGATGTTCGCCACCGGCGTGGCGATGTTCCTCACCGCGCCCATCGCCGGCAAGCTCGCCACCAAGATCGACCTCCGCCTCCAGCTCGCCATCGGCCTGCTCGGCTTCGCCCTGTCGGTGTGGTGGATGGGCCACCTCACCAGCCAGTCCTCCTTCGCGGATCTGTTCTGGCCCCAGGCCCTGCGCGGCTCGGCGATGATGCTGCTGATGGTGCCGATCAACCAGATTGCGCTCGGCACCATGCCGCCGGCCCAGGTGAAGAACGCCGCCGGCCTCTACAACCTCATGCGCAACCTCGGCGGCGCCTTCGGCCTCGCGCTGATCAACTACCTCGCCACCACCCGCTACGCCGCCCACGCGCTGCATCTGTCGGAACAGGTCACCTGGGCCCGCCCCGGCGCCATGCACTGGCTGAACAGCCTCACCCACGCCTACACCCCCACCCAGGAACAGGCCGCCCAGCTCTCCGCCCTGAAACGCACCGCCATGCTGGTCCGCCGCGAAGCCTTCACCCTCACCTACAACGACGTGCTGCTGCTGATGGCACTGGTCTTCCTGCTCGCCCTGCCAGTCACCCTGCTGCTCAAGAAACCCGCTCCCAGCGCCGCGGCGGCGGAGGCGCACTGAGGCAAAGTGCAGCCAGCAAGGCCGGGCCCTGCCCGGACGTGCCAGCGGCCGATCCAATGTTTCCATCGGATCGGCCGTTGCCCTTGCAGGGGGGAGCGGTAGCCGACCGGCTGTCCGGTCGGCTACCCGCTCAGAGCAGGAACCAGCTCGCCGAAGGGGACGCCGTGGTGCCGGCCGTGATCTGGAAGTTCGCCACGCCGTCGCCGTTGGTGTCGCCCGCGATCATCATGCTCGGGCCCGAGGGGATCAGCTGCAACTCGCCCGCCGTGCCCGAGAAGGCATTGGCCCCAATGAAGGTGAAGGCGTCGTTGGCCGGGCTCCCGGCAATCGCGTCGATCAGGCGCAGGTCGATGCGCTCGCCCAGCGCCGGGTCGAAGTCTGGCAGGCCGGTGAGGTTGGTGCCGGCATCGGCGCCCACCGCGGCGGTGAACACGAAGCGGTCCACCCCGCCCAGCCCGGAGACGGTGTGCTCGCCGGGGCCGATCAGGAAGACGTTCGCGTCCGCGGTGCCGGAAACGGGGGTGGAGCCCAGAACCACGATCGTGTCGTCGTCGATGATCACGCCGGTGGCCGTGGCGCGGCCGATGCTGGCCCCGGCCGAGGGGTTGGAGATGCCGACGGTGAAGCTCTCGTTGAACTCACGCTGCGAGTCGGCGGCAACCGCCACCGTGATCGTCGCCACGTTCTGGCCCCGCGCGAAGGTCACCGTGCCAGAGGGCAGCACGCCGCCTGCGAAGTCCGCCGCGCCCGCCGGTATGGTGCCCGGTGCGTCGCCCGGGCTTACCGCCCAATCCAGCGTATCGGTGCCGGCGGAGATGCCGGCGCGGCTGACCGTGAAGGACATGGTGGAGGTGCCACCGGTGCCCTCCGGGGCAACCCGGCGGGCCGGCCCGATCGAGTAGCGGGACCCGTCGTCGTTGAGGATCACGCCATGGGCCGCGGTGCCGGTGAAGGCTGCGCCGGCCGGGATGCTGCCCAGCGACACTGCGAAGCGCTCATTCGACTCGCTGTCGGTATCGCCGGCCACCGGCACGGTGATGGTGCGGCTGGTCTGGCCGGCCGCGAAGCTGACGGTGCCGGAGGGCAGCGTGCCACCGGCGAAATCCTGCGCGCGTGCCGGCACCGTGCCGGTTCCGGCCACGCCGGCCACGTTCCAGCCGATCTCCGCCGCCGCCGCGGTGTTGCCACTGCGGGTGACGGTGAAGGTGAATGCCGTGGTGCCGGCATTGCCTTCCGGCAGGTGCGCTGCCTGCGCAGCCACCGCGAAATTCTGCTCCGCGCCAAGCAGCACCGCGTCGTCGCGCAGATTGAGGTTCTCGATGCGCAGGTCCTGGCTGGCCGGCGTGTCGGCCTGGCTGAACGCCGTCTCCGGCGTGCCGTGTTCGGCCTGCAGGTAGTCTTCCAGCGCCCTCTGCTCGCCCAGCACATTGGCCGGCACGTTCGCCGCGGCGGTGAAGTCCAACGCCTCGTCCAGCGGTGCGGACAGCGTGCCGTCGTTCATCAGGAAGCGGAAGTTCGCGCCGTTCGCCTTCACCGGGTAGCCGTCGCCGCCCTGGGCAGTGAAGCTCAGGATCACCACGGGGATGCTGGCCGGTGCGCCGGCCACCACCTGGCCGTTGGCAACGATCTGGGCGACGAACTCGCCATCGAGGCCATAGAGCGCCACGCTGCGCACCTTCTCCCCGGCGGGCAGGTCGGGGTCGTAGGAGAAGCGCAGGCCGCCGAGCTGCGGAAAGCCGCCATTGCCGGGCGCGAGGCCGGCTGCGTAGTTCAGGATGTTCAGCAGCCCCTGCGGCGTGGTGTCGAACACCATCAGCTTGTTGTCGAAGCGCAGCGCGTTCTCGACATCCAGCTGGGAGATGTTGCCGGCCGCACCCGGCACGATCGCGTTCGGGATCTTGGAGCCGTCCTCGTCGATCGAGCCGATCGAGGCGCGCAGCCCGCCGCCATTCTTCATGGAGACAACCACCGGGGTGCCGGCAGGCAGGGCGCCCAGCGCGGCGGCGGCGTTGGCATCGGCGGTGAGGTTGCCGAGGTTTACTTCCTGGGCGCGGCCAAACACCCGGTCGCCTTCCAGGTAGACATTGCTGAAGCCGAACTTGTTGCCGTCCTTCGCAACCACCACCGCATCAACCGCGCTGGTGATCGCCTGCACCGCCTTGCCGGTGGTGCTGCTGTCGATGATCTGCTGCGCCGTGTCGGTGCTGCCGTAAACCGCCTGCAGCGTGCTCTCGTTGGAGGCATAGGCGCCGTTGGTGGCCGGGTTGAGCGAGGCGAGGTCGATCTCGCCATCCTCGGTGAAGGCAACCACGAGGCGGCCGAGATAGCTGTATTCGGTGTCGGTGGTCACGATCAGCGTCGGCGCGCCATCGGCGCCCTTGGTGATGATCGGGTAGCTGTCGGTGGCGATGAAATCCGGGCTGTGGCCGTTGAAGGCACCAGGCACGTCGGTGGCGTCGCCCAGGCGTTCATGCCCGCCGCCGGCCACCATCACGTCCACGCCGGTGAGCAGCGGGGCGAGTTCCTTGTTGCGGTCCAGCGTATCCAGCTGGTCCACCATCACGATCTTGTCGATGCCGGTGGCCTTCAGCGCGTCGATGCCGGTCTGCAGATAGGCCGCCACTTCCTGGATGTCGCTGGTGGCGTCGTTGCCATCATCCAGCGGGCGGGTGCCGTTGGGCGAGGTCTTGATGAGCAGGTCGTAGGTGGTGGCGCCGACGATGCCGATCCGCTCGCCATTGATCGTCACCACCGCGTAGGGCGCGATCTTGCCGCCGATGGAGGAGGCTTCCTTACCGGCGAAGGCGTTGGTGCCGGTGCCGCCCAGGGTGGCGTCGGCCAGGCCGCGCAGCGAGCTGTCCTTGGAGAAATCAAGGTTCGAGGTGATGAACGGGAACTTCGCCCCGCCCCAGGCGCCCGAGGCGGCGATGGCGCCGGAGACCACCGGCGAGCCCAGGTCGAACTCATGGTTGCCGAGTGCGGAGGCATTCACGCCCAGCGCGTTCATGATCGCCACGTCCGGCCGGGCCAGGGCGGTGGCGCCGATGCCGGCCACCTTGCTCAGCGACGGATCGGCGCCGGCCACCAGCCAGGGGCCGGGGATCCAGTTATCGCCTTCCGCCAGGGTAAGGGTGTTCGGCACCGTGGTGCGGAACTTGTCCATCATGGCGCCCATCACCGGGGCGGTCTGCGCGCCCAGCGTGCCGGTTTCGCCGTAGAAGTGCAGGATCTGCAGCGTGAAGCCCGGGGCGCGGCCGCCCGGCGAGCCGATCTCGCTGGCGCTGTTCACCGCGGTGAACGCCTTGTTCTCGCCGACCTTGCTCATGGTGGTGATCGTAACGGCCGTGCCGTTGAGCCCGGCGCTGTTGTCGAAGGTGGTGTAGGGGCCTTCGGGCGAGGCGCCGAAGGAAACCGCCGCCTGCAGCGGGTTGCCGCTGTCGTAGATGTGCACCCCGTCGCCGCCGCTGCTGAGCCCGACGCCGGAGCCGCTATAGGTGCCGATCTGCAGCCCGGCCGGCGCGCCAATCCCGAACCAGTTGGACAGGAACGCCTTGCTGGCGGCCGCGGGGTTCGCGGACTCCACGAAGATCACGCTCTCACCCGGGGCGATGGAGGAGACGCCGTTCAGCGACACGGCCGCCGCCGGCGAGCCGGAGCTGTCATCCATCTTCCAGCCGGTGAGGTCGATCGAGAACGCGGTGCCGTTGGTCAGTTCGAACCAGTCCGCCTTGATCGGGCTGCTGGAGCTGGACCAGGGCGCGATTTCGGAGATGTACAGCCGGCCCACGCTGCCGGGCGAGCCGATCTCATCAGCCCCGCTGGCGGCCTTGAAGGCGCCGTTGACGCCCGGCTCGCTCATGGTGGTGACCGCCACGCCGTTGAGGGCGGCTGCGTTGTTGAAGGTGGCGAAGGGCGCGGCGGCCGGGGAGGCGCCGAAGGTAACGCCAGTCTGCAACTCGCCCGCGGCGTTGTAGAGGTTCACCGCGTCACCGCCGGTGCTCAGGCCGATGCCCTTGCCGGAATAGACGCCGATCTGCAGCCCGGCCGGCAGCGTGCCGCCGAACCAGGTGGAGGCGAAGGCGTCAGACGCGGCCTTGGCGTCCGCCCCCTCGATGAAGATCACCGATTCGCCTGGGGCGATCTTGGTCACGCCGGAGAGCGGCGCACCCTGGTCGAACACGGCGGAGCTGTCGTCCACCCGCCAGCCGGTGATGTCCAGCGCGGCGGCGCTGCCGTTGGTCACTTCGAACCAGTCGGCCGCTACCTTGCTATTGCCGCTGGACCACGGCGCGATCTCGGAGACATAGACGCTGCCGGCCTTCGAACCCTCGTTCTTCACGTCGGTCACGGTCAGCGTGTAGGTCGTCGAGGCATCCGGCGTGGCGCCGACAGAGGCGTCGTCGGCCACCACGGTGACGGTGTAGGAAGGCTGGGTCTCGAAATCGAGCTTGGTGCCGGCCTTCAGATACAGGATGCCGTTGTCCACCTCGAACGCGGCGGCGCCGGCGCCGGTCACGGAGAAGGCGGTGTCGCCCAGGCCGTCATCCACCAGCACGATGTCGCCCAGGGCGATGCGCGCGGAGGTGTCGCTGTTCTCCTCGATCGTGGTCAGGGTGTTCTGCACCACCACCTGGGTCGGCGCGGCGTTCGGTGCGGTGGCCGGGGCATAGACCCAGAGCTGCGGATGGTCGAAGTCGCCACCACCATTCTCGCTGACCACGTAGAGGTTGCCGGCGTCATCCATCGCCACGCCCTCGTGCTGCTGGTCAGCGACCGACAGCTTGTTGCCGAGGTCGGTGCGGATGGTGAGCGTGCTCACAACCTCGCCGCTGCGCGTGACCTCGACAATGCGGCCATCCTGCTGGCTCAGCACCAGCAGGTTGCCGCTGGAGGCGGTACCGTCGAGCAGGGCCACGTTGGACAGCGCATAGACGTCGGCGATGTCGCCCAGCTTCATCGATGCGGGATCGAACAGGTTGGTGGAGTTGACCGTGCTGGCCGAGCCGTTGCTGGCGGTGCCGGCCTTGAAGTCGATCGTGGTCTGGAAGAGTCCCTGCGGGCTGATCTCCTTGACGAAGATGAAGCCGCCGGTCTGCGGATCGTAGCTCATGCCTTCCAGGCCGACATTGCCGATATCGGTGCCGAGCACCACGGTGCTGGCATCGCCGCGGCCGAGCGTGGTGCCGGCGTTGTAGGTGAACTGCACCGCCTGGCGGTCGCGCTCCTCCACCATCACGAAGGTGCCGCCGCCGACATAGGCGATGCCCTCGGGGTCGTAGAACTCGGTGCCCTGCGGGCTGCTGCCCTTCGCCAGGGTCATGGTGTCGATCAGCGCGCCCTTGGTCGTCACCTGCGTGACGGAGGTGCCGCCATCGCCGACGATGAAGAGCGTGCCGGTATCCTGGTTGTAGGTAACGCCCGACACTTCCTGCCCCAGCAGGTTCCCCTCGGGGGCCTTGGTACGGGTCGGCTCAGGCAGGTCGTAGCGGCCGATGCGGACGTAGTTAGCCAAATTCAATGATGTCGCCATGGCCTGCGGTTCCCCTTTCCCTCCTTGACAGGGGTGAGGATCTACCAAGATCAACATGACACACTGATGTCAGTGCTGGGTCATGCAGATGAAGATCACGGCCTGGGAACGGGTGTGAAAAAATATATGCGGATCGAAGCGCGACATATGATCTAATTGATTATTTTCAGTATTGAAATATACTGCCAAATATAATCGAAAAAATGATCCTATCGACGAATCGAGGGTTGTTTCGCGTTGCATCTGTCTGGTGCACGATTGAAGCCGCGTCGCGATGCCCCCGCGCGAGGCCCGGCTTGGCATCCGCCCAGCGCTGTCACATCGCGCGCAGCACAAGGCTCGCATTGGTGCCGCCGAAGCCGAAGCTGTTCGACATCGCCATATGGATCTTCCGTTCCTGTGCCGTACGGGCCACGCGGTCGATCACGCTGTCTCGGCTGGGCACATCCAGGTTCAGCGTGGGCGGCACCACGCCGTCGCGGATCGCCATGGCCGAGAATATCGCCTCAACAGCACCGGCGGCGCCGAGCAAATGGCCGGTGGAGGACTTGGTGGAAGACATCGCCAGCCCCTGTGCCGCTGCCCCGAACAGGCGCTCCACGGCGGCCAGCTCGATGTCGTCGCCGGCGGGCGTGGAAGTGCCGTGGGCGTTGACATAGCCGATATCACTTGGCGCAACCCCGGCGCTGCGCAGCGCGTCGCGCATGGCGCGAAAGGCACCATCCCCGGATTCGTTGGGCGAGGTGATGTGCCAGGCATCGCCAGACATGCCATAGCCAGCCAGCTCGGCATGGATCCGGGCGCCGCGGGCGCGCGCATGCTCCAGCGATTCCAGCACCACCATCCCCGCCCCCTCGCCCATCACAAACCCGTCGCGGTCGCGGTCCCATGGGCGGGAGGCGCGGTGCGGCGTGTCGTTGAAGCCAGTGGAAAGGGCACGAGCGGCGGCGAAGCCGGCCATGCCGAGTTCGGTCACGGCCGCCTCGGTGCCGCCAGCCAGCATCACATCGGCATCGCCGAGCGCGATCGAGCGCGCCGCGTCACCGATGGCATGCGTGCCAGAGGAGCAGGCCGTGGAAACTGCGCGGCGTGGGCCATGAAAGCCGAAATGCCGGGCCAGGTCGGTGGCGATGTTGTGGATCATGCCGCGCAGCATGAAACTGCTGTCGACACCGCCGGCCAGGCGGGCGCCCTCGCTCAGGGCCTCCAGCGCGCCGCAGCCGGAGCCGATGGTAATGCCAGCCATGGCATGCGCCTCCGCCGTAGCGGGATGCCAGCCGGAATCCCGCACCGCCTCCGCCGCAGCGATCTGCGCCAGGCGCCCGGCGCGGTCTGCCCGGCTCGGCTCGGGGCGGGTGGCCCAGGCGGAAGCCCGCACCTGCCCGGCAACGCGGCTGGGAAGCTCGGTGTTGAAGTTGGTGATGGTCCGAATGCCCGACCGGCCATTCACCAGGCGGCGCCACACCGTCTCAAGCCCGTGGCCGAGCGGACAGATGATGCCCATTCCCGTGATGACAACGCGGCGCATGTCGATTCGCTCCTGAGCGGCACGTTACAAGAAAGCGTCGGAACGAAGCGTGGTGGGGTGAAGCTTGCGTGACATCCCATGCCGTTGCAAGACATTCAGCCCCAGTTGCGCGCACGAAAATCCATCGCGAAGCTGGCCGCGGCCTTCCACTTGTAGTCGCGCCGCAGCGCCGTGAAGGTCGCGTTCTGGTGCAGAACACCATAACAGGGGTCTTCGCGCTCCACGATCTGCAGCCACCGACGGAACGCCGCCTTGCGTTTGCCCTGGTCAAGCTCGCTCTGCATGAACGCCAGGATCCCGGCCGCCTCCTGGTTCTGCCACTGCCCGGCCTCCCAGGTCTGCCCACCGGGCGCATAGGCAGCCATGGCCGCCACGGGGTCGGCGAACCAGGCGGAATTGGAATTGTCGATCACACCGCGATGCGGCCCCTTCGGCAGCACCTGGCTCCAGTTCTCCTTCATGGAGAGCACCACGTTCAGGCCGATGTTGCGCCAGCCCTCAAGCAGCACCTGCGCGGTGGGCGTCTGGTTGGTGTAGTAGTTGTTGAGCGTGGGATACGGAATCTCCTCGCCCTTGTAGCCCGCCTGCTTCAGCAGGTCCCGCGCCAGCGCGGGGTCATAGGCCGGTGCCGCCCAGTCCTCCACCATCATCTCGCCGTAGAACGGCCATTGCAGGCCCTTCGGCACCACGGTGCGCCCCGCCCAAAGCCCGTCGATGATCGCCTGGCGATCCATCCCATGCGTCATGGCGCGGCGCACCAGCGGGTTCGCCAGCGCGGGGTGGGTCTTGTCGAATACGTTCAGCCGGATATTGGCGATCAGCCCGCCCAGCACCTGGTGGCGCTGCGAGCGTTCCACGATCGGAATCTGGTCCGGCGCCAGGTCGCAGGCGAAGTCGAAGTCGCCGGCCAGCAGGCCGTTCACCCGGCTGATCATCTCCGGCACTTCAACAAGGCGGATCGTCTTCAGCGGCGGCCGGCCGCCCCAGTATTCGTCATGCGCCTCCAGCAGGAGCATGGAATCCGCCTTGAAGGCCGCCACGCGATACGGGCCGGTGGCCACCGGCTGGCGCGCGAAATCCTGCCAGCTCGCCGCCTCCTCATAGGCGCGGCGCGAAATCACCGCGGCGGTGTTGCGCGTCAGGCGCTGCGCCAGCACCGGCTCCGGCGTGCGGTTGTGGAAACGCACCGTCCGGGCATCGATGATCTCCACCCGGTCGAACCCGGGCAGCGTGGCGCGCGCCGCCACCGGCACTTCCGGCGGCGGCAGCTTGCCCGCGCCGGTGGTGTTGGAAGCGAACAGCCCGGCGCGGTCCGCCGATTGCCCGCTCCACATCCGCGTCGGGCCGAAGCTGAAGGCAACATCCTCGGCCGTCAGCGTGTCGCCGTTGTGCAGCTTCACCCCCTGGCGCAGCGTCACCTCCAGGGTCTTGCCGTCGATCTGCCGCCACGCCTCGGCCACCCGCGGCACCGTGCCCAGCCCGAAGGTCCAGTCCACCTCCATCAGCGATTCCGTGAACAGCGACATGGTCCGCTGCCCCACGTTCGAAACCTCGCGCAGAGATTCCAGCGTGTTGGAAATCGAGATCTTCTGCACCGCGATGGTGATGCCGGGGCGCTGGTCCGCCTGGGCGATGGCGAAGCGCGGCAGGGCTGCACCGGCCGCCACAGCGGCGAGGCCCCGGCGAGTGATGTGGCGCATGGCAGTCTCCATCAAAGCAATCCTGCCATTTTACCGGCGTATCATTGCAGGCGTTTGGCGCGCGTGTTGCGGTTTTACGAAACCCCGCACACCCGCACCTCATCCCACATGGCGGTAGTGCCACACGCTCGCCGGCGGGAAGTTCAGCGGCGTCCAGGCTAGGCGCCGCGCCTCCAGCCCCAGCCGCCGCGGCGAAATCGGCGAGGTGGCGCAGTAGCTGTAATGCAGGAAGCCGCACTCCGGCCCCACGGCGCGAAACGCGGAAACGAAGCGTTGCTGCTCCGCGAACGGAAGCAGCACCAGCGGCACGCCGCAGATCACGGCCCCCACCTTCCCCGCGTTGCCCTGCAGCAGCGCCGGCAAGGCGCGTGCATCCCCGGTGATCACCTGCACGCCGGGCAAGGCGGCGCGCAGGTGGTCCGCCATTTCCGGCACGATCTCCACCAGCACCAACTGCCGCGGCGCCAGCCCCGAATCGAGCAGCGCGCGGGAGATCACGCCCGTGCCGGCACCCAGCTCCACCACGATCTCGTCGGGCGCGCACCGCGCATGCTGCGCCACGCGGCGGCACAACGCCTGGGAGGACGGCACCACTGACCCCATCTGCAAGGGGTTGCTGAGCCAGCGGCGGAAGAACAGGCCGGCATTCGCAATCGCACGCGCGGTCCCGGCCGGTGCGTCCTGCCCGGCATGCAGATGTTGAGACAATGGAATACTCCGTTTCAAGGTCCGTGCCCGCCCAGGGGCACGAGATGGGAGAGGAAGGCCTCGGCGCAGGCGCGCCAGCTGAAGCGCTCGGCATGGGCCCGGCATGCGCTCCGGTCGGCCTGCAGTGCCGCCAGCGCCGCCGCGCGTAGGTCCGGCCCCACGCAGCCCACGTTCCCGTCGGCATTGGCCAGCACGTCGCGCGGCCCGGTCACGTCGAACGCCGCCACCGGCGTGCCGCACGCCAGCGCCTCCAGCAGCACCAGGCCGAACGTGTCGGTCAGGCTGGGGAACACGAACACGTCGCTGCCGGCATAGGCGGCGGCCAGCTCGGCGCCGAATTTGGGCCCGGTGAAATGCACCCCGGGGTAGCCGCGCTTCAGCGCCGCCAGCTGCGGCCCCCCGCCCACCACCACCTTCGATCCCGGCAAGTCCAGGTCCAGGAAGGCCCGGATGTTCTTCTCCACCGCCACCCGGCCGATATAGGCGAACACCGGGCGCGGCAGATCCCACGCGATTGCAGGTGCGGGGGTGAACAGGGCGAGATCAACGCCGCGGGACCAGTCCCGGATGTTGCGGAAGCCCAGCTCGGTCAGCTCGGCACGCAGGCTGGCGGTGGCCACCATCATGCCCTGGCCGGAATTGTGGAACCGCCGCAGCCAGGCATAAAGCCAGCCAACCGGAACGCCCACGCGCGCATTCACGTATTCCGGAAAGCGCGTGTGGAACGCGGTGGTGAAGGCACAGCCACGCTTGCGGGCCCAGGCACGGGCGCACAGCCCCAGCGGCCCCTCCGTCGCGATATGCAGCGCATCCGGCTGGAAGGTCTCGATGATCCGGTTCAGCCGCCGCGCCGGCAACACGGACAGGCGGATGTCCGGATAGGTCGGGCAGGGCAGCGTGGGGAACCTGTCAGGTCCCACCACCTCCACCGTATGCCCCATGCCGCGCAGCTCACCCATGATCGTCTGCAGCGTGCGCACCACGCCGTTCACCTGCGGCAGCCAGGCATCCGAAACAATCAGGATGCGGGCCGGAAGCGGTCCTACCTGGAGCAGTCGCGTCCAGTAGCCTGAGGAATCGTCAGTCCCCACGCCCGCCGCCCTCGCCTCAGACAGGTTGCGCCACCTGCGCCCCGGTCGGCGCGGCGAAGGAGAAGCGGTTCAGCGCCGCCCAGTCGAGCAGTTCCAGGCGGCCATCATGATGCTCCACCAGTGCGGTGCAGCTTTCCACCCAGTCGCCGTCGTTCATGTAGAGCACGCCATCCACCATGCGCATCTCGGCATGGTGGATGTGCCCGCACACCACGCCATCCAACCCGCGCCGCCGCGCCTCCCCGGCCAACGCCCCCTCGAAGCGGTCGATCGCCTTCACCGCCTCCTTCACCTGCCGCTTCAGCCACGCCGACAGCGACCAGTAGGGATAGCCCAGCCGCCGGCGCACCGTGTTGAACCAGCGGTTCACCACCAGCGCCGCCGTGTAGGCCCAGTCGCCCAGCAGTGCCAGGAACTTGGCATAGCGCACCACGCTGTCGAACTCGTCGCCATGGATGATCAGCAGCCGGCGCTGGTCGGCCGTCACGTGCACGGCCTCGCTGCGCAGCCGGATGCCGCAAACCTCCAGCCCCATCGGCAGCCACGTCCGGAACATCTCGTCGTGGTTGCCCGGGATGTAGGTCACCTCCGTGCCGTTGCGCGCCTTGCGCAGGATCAGCTTCAGCACCTCATCATGCGCCGAATCCCAGTACCATGATTTGCGCAGGCGCCAGCCATCGATGATGTCCCCCACCAGATAGAGCTTCTCGCTGCTGGTCCGGCGCAGGAAGTCCGCCAGGAAATCGCTCCGGCAGCCTCGCGTGCCCAGGTGCAGGTCGGAAATGAAGATCGCCCGGTAGCGGTGCGAGCCTTGGGTCAGGTCTGGCGGGGCGGCATTCATGCGCTGCGGTGTCCCACGTGATGGGCGCACCAAAAACGGCCGATGGCGCGTCGCGCACGTGAAGTTTCGATGACCCGCCCCCGTCGCGGCCTCGTTCCTGAAATTCACCGGAATGCCGATGAAGCGTCATCGAGGCGTCATCGGCGGCATGGCATCGGATCCGCTTTGCCACTCCGTGCCGACTCCATCCTGGCGGTGAACGGGCCTCATGATCGTCATCTACAACCCCACTGCCGGCCGACGCCGAATCCGCATGCTCTGGCGGGTGCTGGATGTGCTGCTGCTGGCCGGCAAGCGCGTGGAACTGGTTGAAACACGCTGGGCCGGCCACGCCACCGAGCTTGCGGAACAGGCGGCGGCCAAGGGCCATCGGCTCGTGGTGGCGGCCGGCGGAGATGGCACGATTGCCGAAGTGGCAGGCGGGATCGCCGGCACCGGAGCCCACCTCGGGATCATCCCCCTGGGCACCGCCAATGTGCTGGCGCATGAGCTGGGCCTGCCATTCCAGCCCGCCGAGATCGCCGCCATGCTTGGCCGGGCCCGCACGCGAGAGATCTGGCCCGGCCTCGCCCGCTCCGCCGACGGGTCGCCATTTCCGCGCAAGGGCGTGTTCGTCCAGATGCTGGGTGTCGGGTTCGATGCCCAGGTGGTGCACCACATCTCGCTGCCACTGAAGCGCCGCCTGGGGGCAGCGGCCTACGCGCTGCAAGCCGGCCGCGAGCTGGGCCGCTACGGTTTCCCCACCGTGCGCGTTCGCATCGACGACACCAACTTCGAAGCGGCGAGCGTGATCGTCACCAAGGGGCGGCTCTATGGCGGCCGTCATCTTCTGGCGCCCGACATGGCTCCGACCCGGCCTGGATTCACCGTAGCGCTGTTCCAGCGGGGCGGACCGCTCGCCACGATCCGCTACGGCCTTGCGCTCACCCTCGGCCTGCTACCCGGCCTGGCCGGCGTACGCCTGTTGCCCGCGCGGTCGGTGATCATCGAGGCCTGCGCCGCCCCCGTGCAGACCGACGGCGATGCCGGTGGTACCGCGCCGGTGGAAGTCCGCGATGCCGCCGGGCCGATCCACGTCGTGGTGGCCTAGCGCCTCGGGGAAATCACCAATCCGTCTCCGGACTGTCCCACGCCTGTCATCGACCGGTGTCTAGAAGGCCGCACCTCACCCGACCCGGAGTCCCGCGATGACATTGTTCCGCCGCGCCGCCATGGCGCTTGCGTTCACCACCGCCCTCGGCGTCTCGGCCGATGCCGGCGCCCAGCAGCGCATCAAGTTCGAGCTGTGGCAGGGCCTCACCGGCGACCTCGGCGAGCGCGTGAACGACGTGTGCAAGCGCTTCAACGAATCCCAGGCCGAGTTCGAGATCACCTGCATCAGCCAGGGCAGCTACGACAGCGCGGTGCAGAACGCGATTGCCGCGTTCCGCGCCAAGAAGCATCCCACCATCGTGCAGGTGTTCGATGCCGGCACCACCGACCTGATGCTGTCCGGCGCCTTCTACCCGGCCAAGCAGCTGATGACCGACCATGGCCAGACGGTGGATTGGTCGCGCTATTTCCCCGGCATCGCCAACTACTACGCCACCTCCAAGGGCGAGCTGTACTCCTTCCCGTTCAACTCCTCCACCGCCTTGCTCTACTGGAACAAGGACGCGCTGGCGAAGGTGGGCAAGACCGCCGCGCCGAAGACCTGGGAAGAGGTTGAAGCCATCTCCCGCGAGCTGAAGAAAACCAACACCCCCGCCCCGTTCTGCTTCGAACACGACACCTGGCAGATGCTGGAGCAGTTCTCCGCCATCCACGGCCTGCCGATCGCCACCCGCGGCAACGGCTACGAAGGGCTGGACGCCGAGCTGGTGTTCAACAAAACCCGCTTCGTGGACTACGTGAAGTTCCTGAAGAAGGGCCTGGACGAAGGCATCTTCGCGATCAAGGAGAAGGCGCAGGGTGCCACCATCGGCGAGGCCTTCGCCGCCGCCGACTGCCAGATGACCATGATGTCGGTGGCCGGCCACGGCACCATCGGCAAGACCGCCAAGCCCGGCATGAACTGGGACGTGGCGATGCTGCCGGTCTATGAGGGCACCAAGCGCACCAACTCGCTGGTGGGTGGCGCCTCGCTGTGGGCGCTCTCGGGCAAGTCGAAGGACGAGTATCGCGGCGCGGCGGCGTTCTTCGCCTTCATCGCCAAGCCGGAGAGCGAGGAGTATTTCTCCACCGTCACCGGCTACATCCCGGTGACCATCCCCGGCTTCAAGTTCATGCAGGACAAGGGCTTCTACAGCCAAGCGCCCTACAAGGGCCGCGAGATCGCGCTGGAGAGCCTGACCGCCAGCGAGGTCACGCCGGTAAGCCGCGGCATCCGCCTCGGTGGCATGATCCAGATCCGCAAGGAGACGCGGGACGCGCTGCAGGCGATCTTCGCCGGGCAGATGACGGTGGAAGCCGGGCTGAACCAGGCGGTGGAGCGCGGCAACGCCATCCTGCGCCGGTTCGAGCGGACCTACGCCGGCAAGCAGCTGCCCTGATGCCAGGCGGCCCGGGGCCTTCGCGCCCCGGGCCAACCGGCCGACACGCATGGAAAACCGCGCGCATTTCAAAACCCTCTGGCTCGGCGTGGCCCTGATCCTGCCGCAGCTTCTGCTGGTGCTGACCTTCTTCTACTGGCCCACCGGCGCCGCCCTGTTCTGGGCCTTCACGCTGGAACAGCCCTGGGGCGGTGGCAGCCAGTGTGTCGGGCTCGAGAATTTCGCCAATGTCTTTTCGGACCCGTTCTACTGGGCCTCGGTCGGGCGCAGCCTGGTGTTCGCCCTCGGCGCCGCCTCGCTGGCCATGGGCATCGCGCTGGTGCTGGCCCTGTTCTGCGACCGCCAGCTGCGTGGCTACGCCTATTACCGCACCGCGCTGGTATGGCCCTTCGCGGTGGCTGCACCGGCAGCCGCGGTGGCATTCCGCTATGTGTTCGCCCCGGAGGCCGGCGTGTTCTCGGCGCTGAACCAGATCTATCCCAACATCTGGAACCCGGCCACCAACGGCACCCACGCGATGATCATGATCATCGTCGCCTATGGCTGGAAGTACATCGCCTACAACTTCATCTTCTTCCTGGCCGGGCTGCAATCCATCCCCCGCGCGCTGATCGAGGCGGGCGCCATGGACGGCGCCGGCGTGCTGCGCCGCATGCGCGACATCCAGCTGCCGCTGCTGGCACCCACCTTCTTCTTCCTGCTGGTGATCAACCTGACCGACAGCTTCGTCGATAGCTTCGGCATCGTGGACATCACCACAGAGGGCGGGCCTTCAAAGGCAACCGAGCTGATGGTCTACAAGATCTATTTCGATGGGTTCAAAGGCCTGGACTATTCCGGCGCCGCCGCGCAGTCGATCGTGCTGATGCTGCTGGTCATGGGCCTCACCTTCGTCCAGTTCCGTTATGTCGAGCGCAAGGTGCACTACAAGTGATCGAGCGCACACCGTTTCTCAACATCGCCACCCATGCCATCCTGATTGGCGGGCTGCTGATCGCCTTCCTGCCGATGTGGCTGGTGTTCGTGGCCGCCACGCTCACCATCGAGCAGATCAATTCCCCGCCGATCTCGCTCATCCCCGGCGGCGAGCTGTTCGCCAACCTCTCCACCGCCTGGAACCGTGCCGACCTCGGCACCCGGCTGATGAACTCGCTGTTCGTCGCGGTCGCCGTGGCCGCGGGCAAGATCGCCATCGCCTCGCTCACCGCCTTCGCCATCGTGTTCTTCCGCTTCCCTGGGCGGATGGTGGTGTTCTGGATGATCTTCGTCACGCTGATGCTGCCGCTGGAGGTGCGCATCGTGCCCACCTATGCGGTGGCGGCCAACGCGCTGGCGCCGGTGCAGGCGGTGCTGGAAGTGCTGGGCATCGCCTGGCTCTGGCAGGCGGCCACGGGCGTGAAGCTGGCGCTGGAATGGAACCTGCTCAACTCCTACACCGGCCTCATCCTGCCGCTGGTTGCCACCGCCACCGGCACCTTCCTGTTCCGCCAGTTCTTCATGACCATCCCGGCCGAGATCGTGGAGGCCGCCCGCATGGATGGCGTCCGCCCGCTGCGCTTCCTGCGCGACATGCTGATCCCGCTGTCGAAAACGAACATCGCCGCGCTGTTCACCATCATGTTCATCTACGCCTGGAACCAGTACCTCTGGCCCATCCTCGTCACCACCGATCGCGTCAACTACGGCACCGCGGTGATGGAGCTGAAGCGGCTGATCCCCACGGCCGCCACCACCGGCGGCGGCACGCCGGATTGGAACGTCGCCATGGCCGGCTGCCTCATCGTGATGCTGCCGCCGCTCGTCGTGGTGGCGCTGATGCAACGCTACTTCGTCCGCGGCCTGATCGGCGCCGACAAGTGAATTTCTTCGGAGAGGCATAACGCATGGCCGAGATCGCAATCCGCCAGGTGCGCAAAAGCTATGGCCGCACCGAGGTGGTGCACGGCGTGGACCTCGACATCCACAACGGCGAGTTCGTGGTGATCCTCGGCCCCTCGGGCTGCGGCAAGTCCACGCTGCTGCGCATGATCGCGGGGCTGGAGGACATCAGCGCCGGCGAGATCGCCATCGGCGGCCTGCGCGTGAATGAGAAGGAGCCGCGCGAGCGTGGCTGCGCGATGGTGTTCCAGAACTACGCGCTGTACCCGCACATGAGCGTGGCGGAGAATATCGGCTACGCGTTGAAGGTGGCCGGCGTGGCCCGCGCCGAACGTGCCACCCGCGTGGCCACGGTGGCAGAGACGGTGGGGCTCGCCGGGTTCCTGGAGCGCAAGCCGGGCCAGCTTTCCGGCGGCCAGCGCCAGCGCGTGGCGATGGCGCGCGCCATGATCCGCGAACCCAAGGTCTTCCTGTTCGACGAGCCGCTGTCCAACCTCGATGCCAAGCTGCGCGTGCAGATGCGCATCGAGATCCGCCGCCTGCACCGCCGGCTCTCCACCACCTCGGTCTTCGTCACCCACGACCAGGTGGAGGCAATGACGCTGGCAGACCGGATGGTGGTGATGAATGCCGGCCATATCGAGCAGATCGGCACGCCGGGCGAAATCTACCACCGCCCCGCCACCCGCTTCGTCGCCGGCTTCATCGGCATGCCGCCGATGAACCTGCTGCCGGCCACCATCGCCCCCGATGGATTGCGGCTGCACTCCGGCCTCGTTCTGCCGCTCGGCGGGGCCTGGGCCGGCCTCCCCCCGGGCACCAAGGTGGAACTGGGCGTTCGCCCCGAGGACGTAACGCTGGCCGCCGACGGGCATGGCGTTCCCTTCGTGGTGGAGTTCCTGGAGGAGCTCGGCGCCGGGCGTCTGGCGCATGGCATGCTGGAAGGCGAGGATTTCATCCTGTCCCTGCCACCTGGCGCCGGGCTGCACCCTGGCGAGACGTGCCGGTTGCACTTCCCCCAGGCCGCGATGCACCTGTTTGATGCCGCAACAGGCCATCGCTGCCATGCGGCAGGCGAAACGGCATCGGCGCCGCGCGCCCCGGCCCTGGCCGGCATCGCAGGCCAGTAGCGGGGCAGGGCGGTTTCACCCAACCGTCATCCCGCAGACGTTCCGCTGTCACGATGACCCGCTATCTCCTGCCCTCCTGATCCCGGACGGGCGATTGATGGCTGGATTCCTTCTGCGCAAGGCGGGCCGCATGGCGATCACCCTCTGGGTGATTGCCACCGTGGTGTTCGCCGCCACCCGCCTCACCGGCACCCCGATCGATTTCCTGATGCCCGAAGGCCTCGATGCCGCCTCGCGCGCCGAGATGATCGCCTATTGGGGGCTCGACCGGCCGGTGTGGGACCAGTACGTCGCCTACTGGAGCGCCCTGCTGCGCGGCGATTTCGGGCTCGGCTTCATGGAACGCCGCCCGGTCAGCACCATCTTCGCCGAACGCCTGGGCCAGAGCGCCACGCTGCTGGGCACCACGCTGCTGGTCACCATCGGCGTCGGCGTTCCGCTGGGCGTGCTGACGGCGATGTGGCGCGGGCGCGCCCTGGGCTCGGCGGTGCTGCTGGTGGCCTTCCTCGGCTACGCCATTCCCAACTTCGTCTTCGCCATCCTGCTGCTGCTGGTGTTCAGCTTCCTGCTGCACTGGCTGCCCAGCGCCGGCTCCGCCACCCCGCTGCACTACATCATGCCCACCCTGGCGCTCTCGGCCTACTTCGTCGCCGCGCTGGTGCGCTACACCCGCAACGCCATGCTCGATGTGCTGGGCCAGGATTACATGCGCACCGCCTGGGCCAAGGGCCTCGCGCCACACGTAGTGATGCTGAAGCACGGGCTGCGCAACGCGCTCATCCCCGTCATCACCGTGATCGGCCTGCAGATGACCACGCTGGTCTCCGGCGCGGTGGTGATCGAGACGGTGTTCAGCTGGAACGGCGTGGGAGACCTGCTGGTGGGCGCCACGCTGCGGCGTGACTACCCGGTGCTGCAGTTCGGCGTGCTGGTGGTGGCCTGCGCCGTGGTGGTGGTGAACACGCTGGTGGACCTCGCCTACGCGGCGGTGGACCCGCGGGTGCGCCTGGCATGAGCCTCGCCCTGAACAGCACCCCGCGCCTGGCCTTGCGCGCCCCACGCCTGCGCCTCGGCCGCGTCGATCCGCTGCTGGCCGCCGCCGGCGCGCTGGCCGTGGTTCTGCTGCTGCTCGCCCTGCTGGCGCCCTGGATCGCACCTTTCGACCCGAACCAGCAGAAGCTGTTGTCCCGGCTGCGGCCCCCGTTGGGCTTCGACCGGGCCTTGGCACCGT
This sequence comes from Rhodospirillales bacterium, assembly GCA_947460455.1. GTDB lineage: Bacteria > Pseudomonadota > Alphaproteobacteria > Acetobacterales > Acetobacteraceae > CAMDGX01. The sequence continues at coordinate 30,971 of CANHKG010000016.1, forward strand.
ACTGGCTAGGCACCGACCAGCTGGGCCGCGACATCCTGTCCCGCTGCCTCTACGGCCTGCGGCTCTCCCTCGCGCTCGCCTTCTTCGGTGGGTTGTTCGGGCTGGTGATCGGCGTGGCCGTCGGGCTGCTGGCCGGGCTGGCCCGCGGCGCGGTGGATACGCTGCTGATGGGCCTGGCGGACGTGAAGCTCTCCGTGCCGTTCACGCTGGTCGCACTTCTGGTGATCGCGCTGGCCGGCACCTCCACCCAGGTGCTGCTGGTGGTGCTCGGCCTGGCCTACTGGGCGCATTTCGCCCGGCTGGTGCGCGGCCAGGTGATCGCCCTGCGCGACATGCCCTATGTGGAGGCGGCCCGCGCGGTCGGCGCCTCCCCGCTGCGCGTGGCGCTGCGGCACATGATCCCGAACCTGGTCTCCCCGGTGGTGGTGATGGCCACGCTCAATTTCTCCAACCTGATCCTGCTCGAATCCTCGCTGTCGTTCCTGGGCATCGGCGTGCAGCCGCCCACCGCGACGCTGGGGTCCATGGTGGGCCAGGGGCGCGACTACATGGCCTCCGCGCCATGGGTGGTGGCCGCCCCCGCCCTGCTGATCGTGATCGTTGCCCTGGTGGCCATGCTGCTGGGCGACCACCTGCGCGACCGCGTCGATGCGCGGCTGCGCGAACGCTGACATGTCCGACACCGGAATGGGGATGGAAAAGATGATGCGACGCAGCCTGCTGGCCGCCGCGGCGGCCGTGATGATCGGAGGGGGCGCGGGTGCGCAGGAACTGCGCGTGGGCGTGCAGAACATGGCCCCGTTCCTGGACCCCGGCCGGGATTTCTCCAATGTCGGCTCGCAGTTCTACGTGAACGCGTTCGACCCGATGATCGGCAAGGACCACACCCGCATCGAAAGCGCCTGGCTGCCCGGCATCGCCACCGCCTGGAAGCAGGTGTCGCCCACGGTGATGGAACTCACCCTGCGCGACGACGTGGTGTTCCACAACGGCGAGAAGATGACAGCCGAGGACGTGGTGTTCTCGATCGAGCGCATCATCAACCCCACCTTCCCGCCCTACAACGTGCGCAAGCGAGACACGCTGCCGAACATCGCCGCGGTGGAAATGGTGGATGCCCGCACCGTGCGCGTGATCGCCGCCAAGCCGGAGCCGCTGTTCGAAACGCTGCTGAACACCCAGCAGACCATGATCGTGCCGAAGAAATACATCGCCGGCCTCACCGGCGACCCGAACCAGCTCGAGAACACCGATTACGAGGCCTTCGCGCTCAAGCCCGTCGGCACCGGCGCCTACCGCATCGCCGAATTCATCCCCAACCAGCGCCTGGTCTATGTCCGCCACGACGCCTACTGGGGCCCGAAGGCGCCGCTGGCAAAGGTCACGATCACCCGCATCCCCGAACTGTCCTCGCGCATCACCGCGCTGAAGAACGGCGAGGTGGACATCATCACCAACGTCCCGCCGGATCAGCTTTCCGTGCTCGAAGGCGACGCGAAGCTGAAGGTGGAGGGCATGGTCACCCCCATCTTCCACGTGATCATCTTCAACACCCAGAACCCCAAGATGGCCAACCCCAAGCTGCGCCAGGCGCTCTCGCTGGCCATCGACCGCAAAACGCTGAACGAGGCGCTGTGGGGCGGGCGCGCGGTGGTGCCGAGCAGCCACACCTACCCCCAATTCGGCGCGCTCTACATGCCGGAGCTGAACACCTTCGAATACAACCCGGCGAAGGCGCGCCAACTGCTCAAGGAGGCCGGCTACGACGGCTTCCCGATCCGCTTCGACACCGGGGCGGCGTACTACACCAACGCCCTGCTGGCCGCCCAGGCGATCCAAGAAATGTGGGCCGAGGTGGGCGTGAAGATGCAGATCAACGTCGCCGAACCCTGGACCGGCCAGGACCCCACGATGATGGCGCGCAACTGGTCCAACCCGCTCTACTTCCCCGATCCCGTGGGCAGCTTCGGCATCATGTGGGCGCCCACCGGCAACTCCGCCACCGAAGGCCGCTTCAAGCCCGATGCCGCCTATGAAGCGATGTGGGAGCGTTTCCGCTTCTCCACCGACCTCGCCGAACGCAAGAAGGCCTATGCGGAGCTGATGGGCTGGATCAAGGAGAACCCGCCGGTGCTCCCGCTCTACCAGCCCTACGAATCCTACGGCCTGCGCCGCGGCGTGGCCTGGAAGCCGCTGCCGGGCCACATCCCCTACGTGCTCGATTTCCGGGCCGGCAAGCTCGTGCTGGGGGCCAACTGATGTCGTCGGTTCGCATTGCCGTGGTGGCCGATATCCACCACGGCGCCGACCACATGACCAAGCTGGGCAGCGCCGCGCTGCCCCTCCTGGCCGAATTCCGCCGCTTCGTCGCCGATGCCCGCCCCGATGCGGTCATCGACCTCGGCGACCGCATCTCCGACAGCAACCGCGATACCGACCTCGTCCTCGCCCGCGAGGTCGCCGAGGCGTTCCGCCCGATGAACGTCCCGCGCTTCCACATCTGCGGCAACCACGACCGCGACCATATGGAAGTGGCCGACAACGAGGGCCTGCTCGGCCAGTCCCTCGGCAACACCACGCTCGATATCGGCGGCTGGCGCCTCGTGCTCTGGCGCGCCGACAGCCGCATCCGCCGCCCGGCGCGCGATGGCATGCACGGCTTCGTCCTGGCGGAGGCGGACCTGCTCTGGCTCGCCGGCGTGGTGCGCCAGGCCGACCGCCCGCTGGCGATCATGAGCCACGTGCCCGTCTCCGGCCACGCCCAGACCGGCAACTATTATTTCGAGCGCAACCCGCACCTCTCCACCTATCCCGGCGCGGAACGCGTGCGCGCGGTGCTGCGCATGGCCCGGGTGCCGGTGGTGTGCATCGCCGGCCACGTCCACTGGAACACGCTCACGGTGGTGGATGGCATCCCGCATCTCACCCTGCAATCGCTCACCGAAAGCTTTACCACGCACCCCGGCCCATCCGCCGCCTGGGCGCTCCTGGAACTGGATGATGCGATCGCCTGGCAGGTGTTCGGCAACGACCCCTTCGTCCAGCGCCTCGATGCCGCATCCACCCTGCGCCGCTGGGTGCCGCCCCTGGCGCCCTTCCACCAACCCGTGGAGCGTGCCTAGGGCACTGTCTTGCAAGGTTCACCGCCCGGTCACAGGCGCGTCGCCGAACAGGGGGTAAGGCAGCGCCAGCCGCCACTGCCGCAAGGTCTCCCCGATGCGCCTGATCCAGCTCTCCGACACCCATGTCTCCGCGCGCCACCGGATGTTCGAGGCGAACATCGAAGCCACCGCCACCTGGCTGCGCGAGAACGCGCCGGAGCTGATCATCCACACCGGCGACATGGCGATGGATGGGGCCGGCGACGCCAGCGACCTCGATGCCGCGGCCGCTTGGCATGCCCGCCTCGGCGCCCAGCTCCGCGCCGTGCCCGGCAACCACGACGTGGGCGACACGCTGGCGATCAAGCCGGAGCAGGTCGTCAATGATGCCCGTCTGGAGGCATGGCGCAGCCGCCTCGGCCCCGATTATTGGGTGGAAGACCGCGGCGGCTGGCGCCTGATCGGGCTCAACGCCATGCTCCTCGGCACGGGCCACGCGGAGGAGGCACGGCAGTTCGCCTGGCTCGCCGAGGTCATCGCAACCCCCGCCCCCATCGCCGTCTTCCTGCACAAGCCCCTCTTCATCGACCACGCAGATGAAGGCCCGCGCGGCTACTGGACCGTCACCCCCGGCCCCCGCCGCCAGCTGCTCAACCTGTTCTCCACCGCCCGCGTGCTCCTCATCGCCAGCGGCCATCTCCACATCCACCGCGACGTGATGTTCGGCGACACCCGCCACGTCTGGGGGCCGTCCGCGTCCTTCGTGTGCGGTGAAAGCCAGGAGCCGGAACTCGGCGGCAGCCGCCGCCTCGGTCTGGCGGAACACGTCTTCTCCGCCGACAGCGTCACCAGCCGCTTCATCCGGCCCGAAGACCTGACAGACCACACCATCGAGCCGCACCAGCAAACCCTCTACCCGCGTGCGAAGGTGACGGCGTGAGGCAGGATGCGGCGGCGCTGCACCTGCGCGGCATCGGCAAATCCTTCGGCACCACCCGCGTTCTTGAAAACGTCGAGCTGACGGCAGCCCCCGGCGAGTTCGTCGCCCTCGTCGGCCCCTCCGGCTGCGGCAAGTCCACTTTGCTGCGGATCGCCGCCGGCCTGGAAACGCCCGACGAAGGCGCGGTGGCGCTGGGCGGCGCCGATGTCACCGCCCTGCGCGCCGCCGACCGGGACATGGCGATGGTGTTCCAGTCCTACGCGCTCTACCCGCACCTCAGCGCGCGCCAGAACATGGCCCTGCCGCTGCTGATGCGCCGCCTTTCCGCCACCCAGCGCCTGCCCTTCGCCCATCTCCTCCCCGGCGTGCGCCAGCGCCTGGCCGCCATCGGCGCGGAGGTTGCCAGCGCCGCCGACCTGCTGCGCATCACCCCGCTGCTGGATCGCAAGCCCGCGCAGATGTCCGGCGGCCAACGCCAGCGCGTCGCCCTCGGCCGCGCCCTGGTGCGCCACCCCCGCGCCTTCCTGATGGACGAACCACTCTCCAACCTCGATGCCGCCCTGCGCGTGCACATGCGCGGTGAGATCGTAGAGCTGCACCGCCGCGCCGGCGTCGTCACGCTCTACGTCACCCACGACCAGGAGGAGGCGCTGGGCATGGCAGACCGCATCGCCGTGATGCTCGGCGGCCGGATCCTGCAATGCGACACGCCCGGCACGGTCTATTGCGATCCCGCCCATGTCGATGTCGCCACCTTCATCGGCAGCCCGCGCATCAACCTCCTGCCCGCACGGATCGAGGCCGGGCGGGCCATGGTGGGGGGAACGCATTTCGCCTCCGGCATCGATCTGGCGAACGGCACCGCGCTGCGCCTCGGCATCCGGCCAGAGAACCTGCACCTCCATGCCGCCGCCGCCCCCGGCCGGCTGCCGGTGCGCCTGGTGCGGCGCGAGTATCTCGGCGCCGAGGTCCACGTGCACCTGCGCGCGGAAGATCCGATCGGCCCGCTCATCGCCCGCCTGCCTCCCGCCAATGCCGCCGCGCTGGATCCGCAGGCCGCACTCTTCGTCTCGGCGGAGGCCACCCATCTCCTGGCCTTCGATGCCGGCGGCCACCGCCTGCGCCTCGGCGCGCGGGCCCAAGAGCTCGCGCATGCCCACTAGCCTCGCCGCCCGCCTGCGCCGCGCCGAAGCCCTGGCCGCCTGGCGCCTCGCCGGCCCCACCGCGGCGCTGATGCTGCTGTTCCTGCTGCTGCCCACGCTGGCCATCCTGGTGCTCTCGTTCACCGATGCCGAACTGGGCGCCAGCGAGATCACCTTCCTGGGCCTGGATGCCTACGCCGACCTGCTGACGGACCGCAGCTTCCGCGGCGCGCTGCGCAACACGGCAACCTATGTGGTCCTGGTCGCCCCCGCCTCCATCCTGCTCGGTCTCGGCCTGGCCCTGCTGATCGAGGCAGAGGCGCGCGGCCGCGCCTTCTTCCGCTCGGTGTATTTCCTGCCGGTGGTCTCGCTGCTCGTCGCCATGGCCAGCGTCTGGCAGTACCTGATGCATCCCAGCTTCGGGCCGATCAACCTGGTGCTGCGCGCGCTCGGCTTCGCCGGCGTCAACTGGCTCGGCTCCAGCGACAACGTGCTCTACGCCCTGGCCATCATCGGCATCTGGCAGTCCACCGGCTTCAACATGGTGCTGTTCCTGGCCGGCCTCACCGCCATCGACCGCACCCTCTACGCCGCCGCCGAGATCGACGGCGCCCGCTCCGC
>CANHKG010000017.1 GCA_947460455.1 Rhodospirillales bacterium
CGCCCAGCCAGCCGATCCCGACCAGCGCGAAGACCGGGAACGCGACGGTCAGGATCGCGTGCAACTGGCGCTCAGCCCTTCTTGGGCGCCGCGGGCATGATCAATTGCGTCTGCGTCACCACCGCCACCAGCCGCCCATCGGCGCGGGTAATGCGCGTCTGCCAGATCATCGTGGTGCGGCCCTTGTGCATCGGTGTCGCCTCGCCGGTCAGCACCATGCCGATCAGCGCCGGGGCGATGAAGTTGGTCTTGCTCTCCAGCGTGGTGGTCTGCATCCCGTCCGGCAGGTTGATGATGGTGCCGATGGCGCCCAGCGTATCGGCAAACGCCATCAGCGCCCCGCCATGGATGGCACCGGTGCCGTTCGTCACCTCCTCCCGCACTTCCAGCGTGGCCGCCACGCGGTCCAGCTCCGTGGCGGTCAGCTCCATGCCCAGCAGGCGCGGGAAGGCCGGCAGGCGGTTTTTGAGGCGAACGGCGGTCATGCTTCTCTCCACGGCACGGACCAGCTAGGCTTCGCGCAGATGCAGGTGGCCCGCAAGGGCTGAAACGGGAACGCGACCAGCGGGGCAACTCGTCGCAGCGCGGCTGCCCTCGCAACTGTCGGCGGCGAGCCGGGCCCAACGTGCCATTGCCCCCTCAGGGGCGAGAAGGCGGGCCAGGCGCAGGTGGGCCACCCCCACCGAAAACCGCGAGCCAGGAGACCGGCCGGCATCGAGACTGTTCGCACGTGCCGGGCGAGGTGCACCGGCGCAGCGGGAGAAAGACCCGTATGCGGCAGCCGCCCCTGACCCGGGTGCACCAATTGGTGCGCCCAGCCTGGAGGCTTGCATGCCCCGACTCCGCCTCGCGACGGCATTTGCCGCCGCGTCCTTTCTGTTGCCCCCACCACAAGCAATCGCCCAAGGCACCGTCCTACCCGAAAGCGTCGTCACCGCCACCCGCGTGCCCACGCTGGTGCAACGCATCCCCGCCGGTGTCACCGTGATCGACCGCGCCACCATCGAGGCACGCGGCTACACCACCCTGGCCGAGGCCCTCTCCGCCGTGCCCGGCATGCGCCTGGTCTCCTCCGGCGGGCTGGGCGGCAATGCCAGCGCCTTCACCCGCGGCACCAACTCCAACCACACGCTTGTGCTGCGCGACGGCGTGCCCCTGAACGACCCCTCCGATGCCGGCGGGCTGTTCAACTTCGGCGTCGATACGCTGGGGGATGTGGAGCGCATCGAGGTCGTGCGCGGCCCGATGTCCGGCCTCTACGGCTCCGGCGCCATCGGCGGCGTGGTGAACCTGATCAGCCGCAAGCCGCGCGGCCCGGCCCAGGGCTATGCCAGCCTCTCCGCCGGCCTGCCCGCTGCGGCCCAGGGTTCCGCCGGCTTCTCCGGCCGCAGCGGGCGCTTCGACTACAACCTGCAAGCCGAGGCCCGCGCCGATCGCGGCTTCGACAACACGCCCCGCCGCATGAAGGTGCACACAGGCGAACGGGACGGCTACGAAGGCGCCCTCGGCGCGCTGGAGCTCGGCGTCTCCCCCACCGAAACCACCCGCGTCTTCCTCGGCCTGCGCGCCCGCACCGCCCGCTTCGGCCTGGATGACACAGGCTTCCCGGCCTACGACAGCCGCCGCTATTTCGGCCGCGACCAGAACGTGCAAACCCGCGCCGGCGCCACCGGCCTGTTCCTGGATGGCGCCTGGGAAACCTCCGTCACCCTCGCCCACACCCGCTCCTTCCGCCACTACACCCAGCAGCTGGAGGCGCCGGACCCGAACCAGGCCGGCTCCGACAACCGCTTCCGCGGCGAGCGCACCGTGCTGCAATGGAGCAACACCGTCCGCCTGCCGGAATGGGGCCCCGCCACCGACAACGCACTGCGCTTCGGCGCCGAGCACATGCAGGATTCCGCCCGCACCTCGCTGGACATCACTTCCTTCGGCACCCCGTTCATGTCCTCCGTCCGCGCCGCCTCCACCAGCAACGCCGGCCACGCCGGCGGCCAAACCACCCTGTTCGGCCGCCTCACCCTCACCGCCGACTTCCGCCAGCAGGAAGCCCGCTACGGCGGCAGCGCCACCACCTGGCGCACCGGCGCCGTGCTGGCGGTGCCCGAAGCATGGTCGCGCCTGAAGTTCGCCTACGGCACCGGCTTCAAGGCGCCCTCACTGTTCGACCTCTTCGGCATCGACAATTTCGGCTACCGCGGCAACCCCGGCCTGCGCCCGGAACGCAGCCAAGGCTGGGAAGCCGGCCTGGCCATCGATATCCCCGGCGCCGGCCGCAAGGACATGGCCACGATCGACGTGACCTACTTCGACAACCACATCCGCGACCTGATCAACACGGTGTTCAACCCAAGCTTCACCGCCTCCACCACGCAGAACGTAAACCGCGCCCGCAGCCACGGCGTGGAAGCCAGCCTCACCCTGCGCCCCGCCCCCTGGGCCGAGGCAATACTCGCCTACACCTACACCGAGGCCCGCGACCAAAGCACCCGCGCCCGCCTGCTGCGCCGCCCCCAAAACCAAGGCAGCGCCAGCCTGCGCCTCACCCCCCTGCCCGGCCTGGTGATCGCGCCCGAAATCACCTGGTCCGGCCCGTTCCGGGATTTCCTGATCGACGATTCCGGCTTCCCCGTCGGGCTGGGCCGGGCCAAACCCGGGGCCGTGGCCGTGGCCAACCTCGCCGTCAGCTACGCCCTGACGGAGAAGACCACGCTGTTCCTGGACGGACGCAACCTCGGCGGCTCACGCTTCGAGGCAGCAAACGGTTTCCAAATGCCCGGCGCTCGGGTGATGGCGGGGGTGCGAAGCAAGTTCTAAGAGAAAGACTCTTCTTTTTGTGAACAAAAAGAAGCAAAAAAACTTCATGAATTTGGTGCGGGAAGATCCGATCTTCCCGCATCAATAGGTTAAAAACATTATCCTAACTCTCTCAATCACCAACCCAGCACATTCCCGTCATTGCGAGCGAAGCGAAGCAATCCAGTCCTTTCTCCCCACCACGCCATTGGTAATTGACTATTCTGGCTGGAATTATTTTTGTTTTATTTCCGATCCCGGATGCCACTCTTTTTGACCCGGCGGACCCACAAAAAGGGTTCAACCCAGAGGGCACAAAGAACCACGGAGGTCACGGACTCGAGACATCCTCCGTATTATCCTGTTCCTCTCTATGTTCTACGTATTGAATCTTCACAAGCGCAACCGCGTCAAAAAACCCTTACTCAGCCTAAGAAGCGACGCAGCCAATCCGCTATCGCTTTCTAAAGTCCTTCACAATATCATCTATGCTCATCTTCCCAAGCACTGCCAGGCGCGACTCGACAACAGGGCTATATCCCCCACTTTCTTCAAGCGCTCGCCCGTACCAATATATTACCGCATAAATTTTTCCAAGCTTTTCGTAACATTCGCCGATCCGCTCTCCAAGATAACCTCCATCTAGACCGCCATCGCCATCCGCCATATAGAAAAATATGCGTAGCGCACTTTCAACATCTCCAGCGTCGATGTAATCTCGGGCTGCCGCCTCGAGAACATTATAGTCGTCATATGGATTTGGCATGGCATCGCCCTTTCATACCGATCATTATTGTCATTTTATTTTCATCGAATCTCCAAGCGATGGCTCTTCGGGTTCAATTGTTTGCCCGGCCGTTATACATGGCCCAGACCGGATCTCTGAAACTTAACATGCGGTCTTGCCTCCGGGCCCGGCACGAAAACAGCGAAACCTCATTTTCCTGTCAAACGCATAATTTCATATATATGAAGAAAAATTTCTGGCTCATCGGTCTGGACTATGCTGAATTTCCTGGTGATGCCACATCAACCCGCCGCTCTGAGCGAAGCCGACGCACCGCGCCCCTGGGCGCGGGCGATCCTGCACGCCCGGATTCCGGCCGCGTTGAAGCTCCTGCTGCTGGCCCTGTTCGCCGCCCTTTCGGGGGCAGCCGCCGCGCGCCACGCCCTGCGCCGCCCGCAGAAGGACTGGCTCCTCTCCCTCACCACCGACACCACCGAGGACTCGGACTGGGACCCGTACGTCCTGCGCCGGCTGTTTCGCCGGCGTGCCCGGCTCGGCTGGCTGATGCGCTGCGACCGCGCCGAGGGCATGGCCCTCTCCGGCCACCGCGCGCCCGTATTGCGCCCCACCCAGGCCGCCCGCGCGCCCCCCAGTGCCCTCAAACGCCCAAAATCACCCTGAATCCGTCGCAAAAACCCCGCGTCTCGCGGCGATGACTCATGGCCAAGGCCCAACCCAGGGCCACCTGGCCTTACCTGCTGAGTTCCGCCGCCAGGTCGATCGCTGCGATCAGGCTCGTGGGATCCGCCCTGCCCGTCCCAGCGATGTTGAACGCGGTGCCATGGTCCGGCGAGGTGCGGATGATCGGCAGGCCCAGCGTGGTGTTCACCCCGTGGTGCATGTCCAGCGTCTTCAGCGGGATCAGCGCCTGGTCGTGATACATCCCCATCGCCACGTCGTAACGGGCGCGCATCTCCGGCGTGAACATGCTGTCCGCCGCGAACGGCCCGGAAACGTCATGCCCCTCGGCCCGAAGCTGCGCGATGGCGGGGGAGATGATGGTGATCTCCTCCTCGCCCATCGTGCCATCCTCCCCGGCATGCGGATTGAGGCCGGCAATGGCCACGCGCGGTCGGGCGATGCCCCAATGCCGCTGCAGCGCCTCGATCGTCACGCGCGTTACGGCAACGATGCGCTCCTGCGTGATCATCTCCAGCATCCGCCGCAGCGAGGCATGCACGGTAATCGGCACCACGCGCAGATCGGGGCTGGCCAGCATCATCACCGGCAGCTTCGCGCCGGTCAGCGCGGCCAGAAACTCGGTGTGGCCGGGATGCGCGAACCCGGTGCCATACAGCGTGGATTTATGGATCGGGTTGGTCACCACGGCGCCCGCCTCACCCGCCAGCGTCAGCTTCGTCGCCTGCTCGATGGAGGCAATGACGGCGGCAGCGTTGGCAGGGTTGGGCGTGCCGGGAATCGCGGGCGTCGCAAGCCGGATCGGCAGCACCGGCAGGGCTTCGGCGAAGGTCTCCGCCCCCTGCGCCAACGAGTTCACCGGCCGCACCGGCACATCCAGCCCCAGTGAAGCGGCGATTCCGGCCAGGCGATCAGGGTCATCCAGCGCCACGAAGGGGCGCCCGGTGCGGCGGGCGAGCCAGGCGCGAACGGAAAGCTCCCCGCCAATCCCGGCGGGGTCGCCCATGGTGAGCGTGAGGGGCAGGGTCATGGCGCCGCTCAGCCCGGCGCCCGATAGCCGCGCAGCACGGCATAACGGTCGCGCTGCGCGGGCGTCAGAACCTCACGCGCAGCGATATGCGTCACCAGGTGAGCGGCGCGCACGTCGCCCTGGGCCGTGGTCACGGCCGCGACGGCGGCACGCACCGCCTCCGGGCTGGCCGAGCCGTCGGCAAACAGCCGGTCCAGCGCGCGCTCGGCCACGATCAGGCGGCCCCCGGCGGCGATGGCGTCCGCGCGCATGGTCTCCATCAGCTGCGCTATCCGCGCCCGTTGCCCGGCATCGAGCCCGAGTGCGTCGGCGTGTTCCAGCGCATGCATCGGGCCGGCATAGCCGTTGAGTTCGGCCGCCAGGGCAAGACCCATGCCTCGCCCGGCCTGCAGGTCGGCGATCTCGCTCTCCGACAGCGCCTTGATGTCGCGCGCCTGGAACCCGGAATAGGGCGTGGCCGGCGCGGTAGGGGCGGGGCGATGGCCGCCATGATGCTGCGCCTGCGCCGGGCCGGCGAGCAGCAACATGGCCAATGCGCCAATGGCCAGGGTGGGGCGGCATGCTGTCATCGAGGGCCTCCGTCGCGTTGCGGCCCTCAGATGTGCAGCGCGCGGCCTTCCACGGCAAGAGCGGCTTCCTTCACCGCTTCCGACAGCGTGGGATGGGCGTGGCAGATGCGGGCGATATCTTCGGAGGAAGCGCCGAACTCGATCGCAATCGCCATCTCATGGATCAGGTTGCCGGCTTCCGGCCCGATGATGTGGCAGCCCAGCACAAGGTCGCTCTTCTTGTCGGCCAGCACCTTCACGAACCCGTCCGTCATGCCGATCGCGCGGGCGCGGCCGTTGGCGGTGAAGGGGAACTTGCCAACGTTGTACTCGATGCCGGCTTCCTTCAGTTGCTCCTCGGTCTGGCCGACGGAAGCCACTTCGGGCCACGTGTAGATCACGCCGGGAATGGCGTTGTAGTTGATGTGCGGCTTCTGCCCGGCCAGCGTCTCGGCCAGGGCCACGCCCTCGTCCTCCGCCTTGTGCGCCAGCATCGGCCCGGCAATCACGTCGCCGATGGCGTAGATGCCGGACACGTTGGTGGCGAAGTGGCCATCGGTCACCACGCGGCCACGGGCATCCAGCGCCACGCCGGCCTCGGCCAGGCCCAGGCCTTCCGTGTGCGGCCGGCGGCCGATGGCCAGCAGCACCACATCGGCCATCAGCGTCTCGCTGGTGCCCTTCTTGAGCGATTCCACCGTCAGCGCCACCTGATCGCCTTCCAGCTTCGCGCCGGTGACCTTCGTCGAAAGCCGGAACTTCAGGCCCTGGCGGGTCAGGATGCGCTCGAACTGCTTGGCCACTTCGCCGTCGTTGCCAGGGATCAGGCGGTCCAGGAACTCCACCACCGTCACGTCGGCGCCAAGGCGCTTGTAGACGCTGCCAAGCTCCAGCCCGATCACGCCACCGCCGATCACCACCATGTGGCCCGGCACCTGCGCCAGCTCCAACGCGCCGGTGGAGGTGACGATGCGCTTCTCATCCACTTCCACGCCCGGAAGCGGGGCGCTCTCGCTGCCGGTGGCGATCACGATGTGCTTCGCGGCGTATTCGGTGCCGGCCACATCCACGCGCCCGGCGCCCAGGATGCGGGCAGCGCCCTTCAGCCACGTCACCTTGTTCTTCTTGAACAGGAACTCCACGCCCTTGACGTTGGCGCCCACCACCTCGGCCTTGCGGGCCTGCATCTTCGCCATGTCGAGCGTGACATTGCCCACCATCACGCCGTGGTCAGACAGGTGCGAAACCGCCTCGGCATACTTCTCGGAGGAGGAGAGCAGCGCCTTGGAAGGGATGCAGCCCACGTTGAGGCAGGTGCCGCCCAGCGTCTCGCGCTTCTCCACGCAAGCCACCTTCATGCCCAGCTGGGCCGCGCGGATGGCGCAGACATAACCGCCGGGGCCGGCGCCGATCACGATCAGGTCGAAGGAGTCAGCCATGAGGGCCTCAGATTTCCAGCAGCAGGCGACGGGGGTCTTCGATGCTTTCCTTCACGCGAACGAGGAAGCTCACCGCCTCCTTGCCGTCCACGATCCGGTGATCGTAGCTCATCGCCAGGTACATCATCGGGCGGATCTCAACCTTGCCGGCAATCGCCACAGGGCGGTCCTGGATCTTGTGCATGCCCAGGATGCCAGACTGCGGCGGGTTCAGGATCGGGGTGGACATCAGGGAGCCGTACACGCCGCCATTGGTGATGCTGAACGTGCCGCCGGTCAGCTCATCCAGCTTCAGCGCCCCATCGCGGGCGCGCCGGCCGAAATCGGCCACCGACTTTTCCACCTGGGCGAGGCTCATCTGGTCGGCATGGCGGATCACAGGCACCACCAGCCCGTTCGCGCCACCGACCGCGATGCCCATGTGGACGAAGTTCTTGTAGACGATCTCGTCGCCGTCGATCTCGGCGTTCACCGCCGGGAATTCCTTCAGCGCGGCCACGCAGGCCTTCACGAAGAAGCCCATGAAGCCCAGGCGGATGCCGTTGTGCTTCTTCTCGAAGGTGTCGCGGTATTCGGCGCGCAGGGCCATCGCCGCGCTCATGTCCACCTCGTTGAAGGTGGTGAGCATGGCGGCCGTGTTCTGCGCTTCCTTCAGCCGGGCGGCGATGGTGCGGCGCAGGCGGGTCATCTTCACCCGCTCCTCGCCGGCATCCAGCGCGCGCGGGGCCTTCGCGGCGGCGGCGGAGGCAGCGGCTGCGGGGGCCGCGGGGCGGGCGAGGAATTCCAGCACGTCACCCTTGGTGATGCGGCCATCCTTGCCGGTGCCGGCACCCATGGCAGCGGCGGCCACGCCGCGCTCATCCATGATCTTGGCAGCAGCCGGCAGCGGCGCCTTGTCGGCCGGCGGGGTGGCGGGGCGCGCCACGGGGCCGGAGGGCGTCGGCGGCGCGTTCACGCCGGGCTGCGGGTTGGCGGCCGGGTTGGCATGCACGCTGGCCGGCGCCGCTGCGGCACCGCCCTCCACCACCAGGCCCAGCACCGCGCCCACGCCCACTTCGCCACCGGCGGCGACCACGATCTCACCCAGCGTGCCGGCCACCGGCGCGCCGACTTCCACCGTCACCTTGTCGGTTTCCAGCTCCACCAGCGGCTCATCGGCGGCCACCGCCTCGCCGGGCTGCTTCATCCAACGGGCGACCGTCGCGGTCGTCACGCTCTCGCCCAGGGTGGGCACCTTGATCTCGGTCGCCATGCGAAGGATCCAGTTCTTGGTCGTGCAGGGTATGCGGGGTTCAGACAGTGAGCGCTTCGGTCACCAGCGCAGCCTGCTCGGCGGCGTGCACCTTGGCGAGGCCGGTGGCGGGGCTGGCGGCGGCCTTGCGGCTGATCAGGCGCGGGCGCTTGGCGGCAATGCCCAGCGGCTCCAGCACCTCTTCGATGCGGCGATCCACGTGATACCAGGCGCCATTGTTCTTCGGCTCCTCCTGGCACCAGACCACTTCCGCGTTCTTATAGGGCGCCAGCGCCTTGGGCAGGGAGATCACCGGGAACGGATACAGCTGCTCGATGCGAACAATCGCCACATCCTTGATCCCACGGGCACGCCGGGCCTCCAGCAGGTCGTAATAGACCTTGCCGGTGCACAGCACCACGCGCTTCACCTGCTCCGGCGGCGCGATCGCATCGCCTTCGGGGATCACGTACTGGAACCGGCTGCCGGGCGCGAAATCCGCCAGCGGGGAAACCGCCAGCTTGTGCCGCAGCAGGGATTTCGGCGTCATCAGCACCAGCGGCTTGCGGTAGTTGCGCTTCATCTGCCGGCGCAGGGCGTGGAAGTAGTTGGCCGGGGTGGTGATGTTGCACACCGCCATGTTGCGCTCGGCGCACAGCTGCAGGTAGCGCTCCGGCCGGGCGGAGGAATGCTCCGGCCCCTGCCCCTCATGCCCGTGCGGCAGCAGCATCACCAGGCCCGACATGCGCAGCCACTTGGTTTCGCCGCTGGCGATGAACTGGTCGATGATGATCTGCGCGCCGTTGGCGAAATCGCCGAACTGCGCTTCCCACAGCACCAGCGTGCGCGGATCGGCCAGGGAGTAGCCGTATTCGAAGCCCAGCACGCCCACTTCAGACAGCAGCGAGTTGTAGATCTCGATCTTCTTCTGCTCGGCCTGGATGTTGTTCAGCGGCGTGTATTCGTTCTGCGTGGCCTGGTCGATCAGCACGGCGTGGCGCTGGCTGAAGGTGCCGCGCTGCACGTCCTCGCCCGAAAGCCGCACCCGGTTGCCTTCCAGCAGCAGGGAGCCATAGGCCAGCGCCTCGCCCGTGGCCCAGTCGATCCCCTCGCCGGTTTCGATGGCAACGCGCTTGGCCTCCAGCTGGCGGGTGATCTTGCTGTTCACCTCGAAGTTGCTCGGCGCAGTGCTGATGGCGGCGCCGATCTGCTTCAGCGTGTCCACGGGCACGGAGGTGTCGCCATCCGTCCACTCGGATTCCCGCTCCGGGGTGGACAGGCCAGACCAGTGGCCCTCCAGCCAGTCGGCCTTGTTGGGCTTGTAGGTCTGGGCCGCCTGGTAAGCATCCTCCAGCTGGCCCGCGAAGCCGTCCCACATCTGCTTGGCGTCGTACGGCGTCATCACACCCTCGGCCACGAGCTTGTCCGCATACAGGGTGCGGGTGGTCTTCAGCTCCTTGATCGCCTTGTACATGATCGGCTGGGTGAAGGCCGGCTCATCCGTCTCGTTGTGGCCGTGGCGGCGGTAGCACACGATGTCCAGCACGAAGTCGCCGCCGAAGGCCATGCGGAACTCGGTGGCCATCTCCGCCGCCCACACCACGGCTTCCGGGTTGTCGCCGTTCACGTGCAGGATCGGCGCCTGGATCGCCTTGGCGACATCGGTGCAGTACAGGCCGGAATAGGCATGCGCCGGCACGGTGGTGAAGCCGATCTGGTTGTTGACGATCAGATGGATGGTGCCGCCGGTGCGGTAGCCGATCAGCTGGCTCATCGCCAGCGTCTCATACACCAGGCCCTGGCCGGCAAACGCCGCATCGCCATGCATCAGGATGGCCATCACGGAGCGGCGGCCGCGCGTATCGCCCGACATGTCCTGCCGCGCCCGCACCTTGCCGACCACCACGGGATCCACCGCCTCCAGGTGGGAGGGGTTGGGCTGCAGGGAGAGATGCACCTTGTGCCCGGCGATCTCGACATCGATCGAGGTGCCCAGGTGGTATTTCACGTCGCCGGAGCCCTGCACGTCGTCCGGCTTGAAGCTCTCGCCGCCGAATTCGCTGAACAGCTGCGTGTAGGGCTTCTTCACCACGTTCACGAGCGTGTTGAGCCGCCCGCGATGCGGCATGCCGATGGCGATCTCGTTCACGCCGCCCTTGGCCGCCATCTCGATGATGGCCTGCAGCGCGGGGATGGTCACCTCGCCGCCTTCCAGCCCGAAGCGCTTGGTGCCGACGAAGCGACGCTGGCAGAACGTCTCCAGCCCCTCCGCCTCGGTCAGCTGCTGCAGGATGGTCTTCTTGCGTTCGGCGTCATAGGCGCTGGTCCAGGGGGCACCCTCCACGCGGCGCTGGATCCAGGCCTTCTGGTCCGGATCCTGGATATGCATGAACTCCACGCCGATCGGGCCGCAATAGGTCTCGCGCAGCACCTTCAGGATCTGGCGCGGGGTGGCGGTTTCCAGGCCCAGCACGTGGTCGATGAAGATCGGCCGGTCCATGTCGGCATCGGTGAAGCCGTAGGTCGCCGGGTCCAGCTCCGGATGCGGCTTGGGCATCTGCAGGCCCAGCGGATCCAGCTGCGCCTCCAGATGGCCGCGCACGCGATAGGTGCGGATCATCATCAGGGCGCGCAGGCTGTCCTTGGTGGCGGCGCGCAGTTCGTCAGCGCTGGGAGCGGGGGCGGCCGCGGCGGGCTTGGCTTCCTTGCCGGGCTTGGCGCCCTTGGCCGGGGCAGGCGGCGCGGTTTCCGGGCTCTCCGCCGACCAGCTGCGCGGCGCCCAGGAGGCACCGGCCGCATCGCCCAGGATCGCCCGCGCCTCGTCGTTCAGCGCCGCGAACAACTCCGCGAAGCTCGAATCCACCGAGCCGGGGTTGGCCACCCAACGGGAATACATCTCGGCGATGAACGCCGCATTCGCCCCGTTGAAAGCAGTCGCCAGGATGTCGACACCAGCCATCTATCCGTTCCCCGTATCGCTTTTGGCGCCTGGCGAAGTGGAAGAAAGGACGTTCTTTTTTGAAAAAAAGAACCAAAAAACTTTCATTCCCTTGGCCCGGGCGCAAAGGAATAAAAGTCTTTTTGCCTCTTTTTCTTCAGAAAAAGAAGAATCCTTCCTTCTCTCTACCCGCGCCCGATCGCTTCCACCATCGTGCTGCCCAGCGCCGCCGGGCTTTCGGCCACGTGGATGCCCGCCATCCGCATCGCCTCGAACTTCGCCGCCGCCGTGTCCTTGCCGCCGGAGATCACCGCGCCGGCATGGCCCATGCGGCGGCCCGGGGGCGCGGTGGCACCGGCAATGAAGCCCACGGTGGGCTTCTTCACCTTGTTGCGGGCGATGAACTCGGCCGCGTCGATCTCGCTCTGGCCGCCGATCTCGCCGATCATGATGATCATCTCGGTCTCGGTGTCGGCCAGGAACATCTCCAGCACCTCGATGAAATCGGTGCCCTTCACCGGGTCGCCGCCAATGCCCACGCAGGAGCTCTGGCCCAGCCCGGCGGCCGTGGTCTGCGCCACCGCCTCATACGTGAGGGTGCCGGAACGCGAGACGATGCCCACCTTGCCGCGGCGATGGATGTGGCCGGGCATGATGCCGATCTTGCACTCGCCCGGCGTGATCACGCCCGGGCAGTTCGGCCCGATCAGGCGCGAGCGGCTGCCCTGCAGGGCGCGCTTCACCCGCACCATGTCCAGCACCGGAATGCCTTCCGTGATGCACACGATCAGCGGCAGCTCGGCGTCGATCGCTTCCAGGATGGCATCGGCCGCGAAGGGCGGCGGCACGTAGATGGCCGTGGCATTGGCGCCGGTGGCCTCCACCGCCTGGGCCACCGTGTCGAACACCGGCAGGCCGATATGGGTGCTGCCACCCTTCCCCGGCGTCACGCCACCCATCATCTTCGTGCCGTAGGCCACGGCCTGCTCGGAATGGAACGTGCCCTGGGCCCCGGTGAAGCCCTGGGTGATGACCTTCGTGTTCGCGTTGACCAGAACAGCCATCAGGCGGCTTCCTTCACGGCGCGAACCACTTTCTCGGCGGCATCGGCCAGGTTGTCGGCGGAGATGATCGGCAGGCCAGAGCGCGCCATGATCTCCTTGCCCAGCTCCACATTGGTGCCTTCCAGGCGAACGACCAGGGGCACGCTGAGCGATACCTCCCGTGCGGCCGCCACAACGCCCTCGGCGATCACGTCGCAGCGCATGATGCCGCCGAAGATGTTGACCAGGATGCCTTCCACATTGGGGTCGGACAGGATGATCTTGAACGCCGCCGTCACCCGCTCCTTGGTGGCGCCACCGCCGACATCCAGGAAGTTCGCCGGCGCCGCGCCATACAGCTTGATGATGTCCATGGTGGCCATCGCCAGGCCCGCGCCGTTCACCATGCAGCCGATCGTGCCATCCAGCGCCACGTAGTTCAGCGCGTATTTGGCCGCTTCCAGCTCCTTGGGATCTTCCTCGGCCTCGTCGCGCAGCTTCTCGATCTCAGGGTGGCGATACAGCGCGTTGTCGTCGAAGCTCACCTTGGCATCCAGCGCCACAACCTCACCGGTGGTGGTCACCACCAGCGGGTTGATCTCCACGATGGCGCAATCCAGGTCCATGAAGGCCTTGTAGAGCGCATCGATGAAGCCGCCGAACGCCTTCACCTGGCCGCCCTGCAGGCCCAGCGCATAGGCCAGCTTGCGGGCCTGGAACGGCCATGCACCGGCGGCAGGGTCGATCGCCACGCGCAGGATCTTCTCGGGGTGGCTGTGCGCCACCTCCTCGATCTCCATGCCGCCTTCCGTGGAGGCGACGATGGTCACGCGTGAGGTTTCGCGGTCCACCAGCAGGGAGAGATACAGCTCGCGGGCGATCTGGCAGCCCGCTTCCACATACACCCGGTTCACGCGCCGGCCGGCGGGGCCGGTCTGCTTGGTGACCAGGGTGTGGCCGATCATCGCATCGGCCGCCGCCCGCACTTCCTCGGCCGACCGGGCGAGGCGAACCCCGCCCTTGCCATTCGGGTCGTCGGCGAAGCGCCCGGCGCCCCGCCCGCCCGCATGGATCTGCGACTTCACCACGAACAC
Organism: Rhodospirillales bacterium; assembly: GCA_947460455.1. Taxonomy (GTDB): domain Bacteria; phylum Pseudomonadota; class Alphaproteobacteria; order Acetobacterales; family Acetobacteraceae; genus CAMDGX01. The sequence goes on from CANHKG010000017.1 coordinate 13,546, forward strand.
CGGCCCGGGCAGCTTCTTCGCTGCCTCAACCGCCTCTTCCGGCGTCCACGCCACATGGCCGTCAAGCACGGCCACCCCGTAGCGCCGGATCAGTTCCTTGGCCTGGTACTCGTGGATATTCATCAGACCCCCAGCTTCTTGAAGTCTTCGATCAGGCCCTTCACGGCGTCGCACGACTTGTCGAACGCCGCCTTCTCGGAAGCGGTGAATTCAACCTCGATGATCTTCTCCACGCCGTTCTTGCCGATAACCACCGGCACGCCAACGTAGAGGTCCTTCATCCCGTACTCGCCGTTCAGCTGCACCGCGCAGGGCAGAACGCGGCGCTTGTCCAGCAGGTAGCTCTCGGCCATCGCAATCGCGCTGGCCGCGGGCGCATAAAACGCGCTGCCCCTTTCGAGCAGCTTAACAATCTCGCCGCCGCCGTTCGCCGTGCGCGAAACGATAGCGTCGATCTTCTCCTGCGTAGTCCAGCCCATCTTGATCAGGTCGGGGATCGGCACGCCGGCCACGGTGGAATAGCGGGTCAGCGGCACCATCGTGTCGCCATGGCCGCCCAGCACGAAGGCGGTCACGTCCTCCACCGACACATTGAACTCATGCGCCAGGAACAGGCGGAAGCGGCTGCTGTCCAGCACGCCGGCCATGCCCACCACCTTGTTCGCCGGCAGGCCGGACTTCTGCTGCATCACCCACACCATGACATCGAGCGGGTTGGTGATGACGATCACGAAGGCATCCGGGCAATGCGTCTTGATGCCCTCGGCCACCTGGGCAATCACGCCCGCATTCTTGGTCAGCAGGTCGTCGCGGGTCATGCCCGGCATGCGCGGGAAACCGGCGGTGACGATCACCACATCGGCCCCGGCAATGGCGGCATAGTCGCTGCCACCCGACATCGCGCTGTCGAACCCGTCCACGGGGCCAGACTGCATGATGTCCAGCGCCTTGCCGGCGGCAACGCCACCGAACACGTCGAACATCACCACGTCGCCGAGCTCCTTGAGCCCGATCAGGTGAGCCAAGGTGCCGCCAATGTTGCCGGCGCCGACGAGGGCGATCTTGTTGCGAGCCATCCGAGGGGAATCCTTGCGCGGGATAAGGTGCGGAACCAAGCCACGGCCCCGTACGGCGCCGGAAAGGTCCGGCACCACCACGGCGGCCGAGAAAAGCCGCGCGTCACTAGCCCATCGCAACGGGGGGGGCAAGCGCAGTGCTGCGGTGCAAGAAAGGAAGGCCGCGGCCCGCGACCCGCCACCCAGGCGGCCGGTGCATTATGACAATCCCGTGTACCGATTGTGCCACTCGCCGACAAACATTAACTATTCATGTATGCGGACGTTCGCACTGCATCATGGCTGTAATCCGGCCATCGCTCCAAGCCTCCGCGAGACGTGCCTGCCCATCATCGGAAGCGGGGATCTCAGCATGGCAACCAACCTGATGACAGGCCTCGGCGGCCCCGCCGGCTTCGGCGAAAACGCGCTCAGCGTCGGCGACGACAACAGCTCCGGCTTTATCGACCTGCGCCAGATATTCCCGCGTGGCATCAACGTCTTCGGCGTCGTCTATCAGGGGCTGTTCGTCAACAACAACGGCAACGTGAGCTTCGGCGCGGCCATCGGCAGTGCCCGCAACACCGCCCTCGCCCCTGGCAGCCGCCCGATCATCGCCCCCTTCCTGTCCGACGTGGACACGCGCGGCGGCGCCTTCGCGCCCTCCCCGGGCGGCACCTCCACCGGCGCCAACCGGGTCTGGTACGACATCGACACCTCGGCCAACGCGATCACCGTGACCTGGGACGATGTCGGCCGCTTCGCCGTCCAGACCGACTCAGCCAACGCCTTCCAGCTGCGCCTCACCGCCGTGCCCGGCGGCACCCAGGGCGACGATTTCGACATCCAGTTCCGCTACGAGGCGATCGACTGGCACAGCTCCACCGCCGGCCGCATCGCCTACGCCGCCATCTCCGACGGCAACGGCGTGAACGTCGTGCACCTGCCCGGCTCCGGCGATCCCGCCGGCCTGCTGGCGCTGGACGAAGGCTCGAACGTCAACGCCCCCGGGCGCTACGAATTCCACTCCCGCGCCGGCCAGATCGCCTCGGAGTTTTCCGTCGGCCCGGTGCGGATCGTGGAGGGCACCGGCGGCGCGCCGCGCATGGTCGCGGTCACGATCCAGCGCACCAACGTCCTCTCCGCGGGCTCGGTCTCCTACAGCACCGAGGCCGCCTCGGCGCTGGCCAACCAGGATTTCCTGCCGCGCTCCGGCACCGTGTTCTTCAAGCCCGGCATGGCCAGCCAGACCATTCTGGTGCCCGTGATCCAGGATTCCACGCCGGAAGGGGCCGAAGCCTTCCTCATCCGCCTCTCCAACCCCAACGGCGGCACGCTGGCCAACGACGCCGGCACGGTACTGATCACCGACGACGACCTGGCCGCGCCCGCCACGCCGACATTGTCGCTGCAAGCCGCCCGCACGCGCGAATCCGCAGGCAATATGCTGTTCACGGCCACGCTTTCTGCGCCCCAGGGCAGCCCGCTGGTGGCCAGCTACTCCCTGGCCGGCGGCACGGCGAACACCACGGATTTCGGTGCCACCGCCGGCACCATCACCTTCGCGCCGGGCGCGACGCAGGCCAGCTTCAGCGTCCCGATCCTGCCCGACACAGCGGTGGAGCCTGACGAGGACTTCCTGGTCTTCCTGACCTCCGCCGCCCTTCCCGGCCACACCGCCAACGCCACCGGCACCATCCTGGACGACGACGGCATCTCGGTCGGCGACGTGGTGGTGACAGAGAGCGCGGCCGGCGCCTTCGCTTCGTTCACCGTCTCGCTCGGCTCCCCGCTCGCCCAGGAGGCAACGGTGTCGTTCGGCACCAGCTCCGGCACCGCCGCGCAAACGCTGGACTACACGCCGCTCAACGGCACGCTCACCTTCGCGCCGGGCACGACAAGCCAGACCGTCAACGTGGCGATCCTGGATGACGAGAACGCCGAGCAGAACGAACAATTCTCGCTGGTGCTCTCCGCGCCCTCGGCCAACACCGCCATCCTGGTGGGCAAGGCCACCGCGCTGGTGATCGACGACGATGGCATCAGTGTCGGCGACGCCTCCGTCACCGAGATCAACGGCAGCACCTTCGTGGATGTCGAGATCACCCTGGCCCATCCGTCGGTCGCGGTCACGATCGTGGATTGGGCCACCGTGTTCGGCACCGCCACCTTCCAGGATTTCGACGTCAACGCCGCCGGCACCGTCGCCTTCAGCCCCGGCGACACCTCCGAGACCATCTCCATCGAGGTGAAGGGCGACAAGTCCGCCGAGGGCCGCGAGACCTTCCGCGTGGTGCTGTCCAACCCCGTGGGCAACACCATCACCGACGGCAGCGGCACCGTCACGATCATCGACGACGAAGAACTGCCGCTGATCGTCGACATCGACGACCAGGAGGCCAGCGACGCCACCGGCGGCGACGTGCCGGTGGCAATGACGGTCTTCCTCAATCGGCTCCATTCAGAGCCGGTGACGGTGGATGTCGCCCTGTTCGAGAACGGGGCGACCAAGGGCGTGGACTACATCGATGCCCCCGCCACCGTCACCATCCCCGCAGGCCAACTCTCCACCACCTTCAACGTCACGCTGCTGCGCACCACGGGCATCGAGGCGACCGAGAACATCACCGTGACGATCAGCAACCCCACCGGCGGCGCGATACTGCCGGTGCCGGAGTTCGTGACGAGCGCCACCGCCAACCTGGGCATCACCGGCTACACCACGCTGTTCGACCTCGCCCTGCCGGAGATATCGGACGCGCGCGAGGGCGCGTTCGCCGCCGCACCCCCCACCTATACCCTCACCCGGCGCGGCGACATGTCCGCCCAGCAGGTGGTTGGCTGGGCGATCGACCTCAACCCCGGCCTGTTCCCCATCGACGAGAATGATCTCGCTGCCCTCGGCGGCACCGTCACCTTCGCGCCAGGGCAGGAGACGGCCACCATTCCCGTGCAGGTGGTGGACGATGCCGCGGTGGAGCCGAACGAGACCTTCATGCTGCGGGTGGTGGACGTGCCCGTTGGCACCGCCGTCGGCATCGAGCCGATCACCGGCGTGAACATCCGAGACGACGACACCGCCATCTCCATCTTCGCGCCCGCCTCGCCCTATCTCGGCCTGGAAGGCGGCGGCGGGCCGATCTCGGCGCCGAACTTCCGCGTGGAGATCGCAGGCGACCTCAGCCTTTCGCGCACCCTCACCTGGACCATCACCGGCAGCGGCGCCAACCCGGCCGATGCCGCTGATTTCAAGGCGATGACCGGCACGCTGTCGATCCCGGCCGGCACGGACCAGGCCACCCTCGTCATCCCCGTGCAGGACGACAGCGTCATCGAGCCGCGGGAAGGGTACACCGTCACGCTGTCGAACCCCGGCAAGGGTGCGACCTTCGCCAATGCCAGCGCCAGCTCCGTCATCACCAACGACGACACCACCGGCACGCTCTCCATTGCCAAGGCCAGCCAGGCGGAGGGCAGCACCGGCAGCACCACCACCTATGCCTTCACCGTCACCATCAATCCCCCGCCGCCACGCCAGTTCAACGATCGCTTCACCTGGAAGGTCACCGGCGGCGGGAGGCCGAACACGCTGGCGGCCGACGCCGGCGACTTCCCCAGCGGCAAGTTCCCCAGCGGCGAGAGGGTCTTCGGCATCGGTGAGACCACGTTCACGATCGACGTGCCCGTCGCCGCCGACACCGCGGCGGAGCTGAACGAGAGCTTCACCCTCACCCTGTTCGACAACGACGGCATCGCGATGAGCACCGCCGCGGCGGTGATCCTGAACGACGACACCAACCTCTCGATCGCCGCCACCAGCGCCAACAAGCCGGAAGGCAGCGGCCCCAGCCCCACCCCCTACAGCTTCACCGTCACCCGCACCGGCGACCTCTCCAAGGCCACCACCGCCGCCTGGTCCGCCGCCGGCATCACCGGCACCGGCACCCTGCCCGCCAACGCCGCGGACTTCCCCGGCGGCGTGCTGCCCTCCGGCACCGTCAGCTTCGCCCCCTTCCAGAAGACCCAGCTCATCACGGTGAACGTCGCCGCCGACCGCACGGTGGAGAACAACGAGCGCTTCGCCGTCACCCTCGCCGCGCCCTCCGCCGGCGCCAGCATCACCACCGCCACCGCCGGCGCGATCATCCAGAACGACGACACGGCCGGCACCGGCGCGCTGTCCATCGCCCGCCTGCGCGCCTCCCGCGCCGAGGGCCAGAGCGGTACCACCGACTTCACCTTCCTCGTCACCCGCGCCGGCACCACCACCGGCACGGCCGCGGTGGACTGGTCCGTCACCGGCGGCGGCATCGCCGGCACCAACGCCGCCACCACCAGCGACTTCGCCGCCGGCACCCTGCCCCGCGGCAGCGTCAGCTTCGCCGCGGGCGAGACCAGCAAGCCCGTCACCGTTCAGGTCAAGGGCGATACCGCCGCCGAGCTGAACGAAAGCTTCACCGTCACCCTCGGCAACGCCTCCCAGGGCGCGACACTCGCCACCGCCAGCGCCATCGGCCTGATCTGGAACGACGACACGCCTGGGACCGGCACGCTGTCGATCGCACGGCTGGCGGCGCAGCGGGCCGAGGGCGCCTCCGGCACCACCGCCTTCACCTTTACCGTCTCGCGCGCCGGCACGCTCACCGGCACCGCCAGCGCCGACTGGTCCGTCACCGGCGGCGGCGTGTCCAGCACCAGTGCCGCCAACGCCGCCGATTTCGCCGGCAGCCAGCTGCCCTCCGGCCGCGTCAGCTTCCTCGCCGGGCAGGCCAGCGCGGTCGTGACCGTGACCGTGGCCGGCGACATTGCCGCTGAGCTGAACGAGAGCTTCACCGTCACGCTCTCGGGCGTTCAGGCCGGCGTCACCCTGGCCACCGCAAGCGCCACCGGCGCGATCCTGAACGACGACATCGTCAGCACCGCGGCGAACCAGACGCTGCGCGGCACCGCTGGGATCGACACCTTCGTGCTCGGTGGCGGCATCGACACGGTGCTGGGGCTGGGCGGGCTCGACCTGTTCCTGTTCCAGCCCGCCGCCCTGGGCGATGGCGCCATCAACGCCACCTTCCTCAACGATTTCAGCCCCGCCTCAAGCGAAACGCTCGACCTGTCCGCGATCGACGCCGTCACCGGCGGGGCGAACAACGTCTTCACCTACATCGGCACCGCCGCCTTCACCGGCCCGGGCCAACTACGCTGGGAAGACCTCGGCACCCAGCGCGCCGTGTACGGCAACACCGACGCCGACACCACGCCGGAGCTGACCATCTTCCTCTCCACCCCAGGGCCGGTGCACCCAAGCTGGTTCGTTTTCTAGAGCAACAGCCTATCGGATGGGATCATCCGATAAGCTTAAGTTGCTCGCCAAAACAAAGAGCTAGAGTGGTGGCCGACCTGAGGCGTTGCCGCCAGCCTGGGCCTACAGCGCCAGCTCCACGCACACCGGCACGTGGTCGCTGGCCTGCGTCCAGTCGCGCGCGTCCTTGAGGATCGTCTGCCGCACCAGCGAGCCGCCCAAATCCTCCGTCACCCACACATGGTCCAGCCGCCGGCCGCGGTCCGAAGCCCGCCAGTCCCGGTTGCGGTACGACCACCACGAATAGAGCTTCTCGTCCTCGGGCACGAAGCGGCGCACCCCGTCCACCCAGCCGGCGCGCTGCCAGGCCAGCAGGCCCTCGGTTTCGATGGGCGTGTGGCTCACCACGTCCAGCAGCTGCTTGTGGCTCCACACGTCGTGTTCCAGCGGCGCGATGTTCAGATCGCCCACCAGCACGGCGCGGGAGAGGTTGGTGCGCGCGGCGAACCACTGGGTGGCCTCGGCCATGAAGTCCAGCTTGTGGCCGAACTTGTCGTTCACGGTGCGGTCGGGCGCGTCGCCACCGGCCGGGATGTAGAAATTGTGCAGCTCGATCGGCCCGCCGGGCGCGTCCAGCTCCACGGCAACGTGGCGGCAATCGCCCTTGCCGCACCAGTCCGGCGCCAGGTCATGCGGGGCGAACGGAATGCGCGACAGGATCGCCACCCCGTTATAGCCCTTCATGCCGCGGAAGCGGACGTGCTCGAACCCCAGCGCCTTCACGCCTTCCAGCGGGAACAGCTCGTCCGGCACCTTGGTTTCCTGCAGGCACAGCACGTCCGGCTCCAGCGCCTCGATCAGGCGCGGGAGCAGGGGCAGGCGCAGGCGCAGCGAGTTGATGTTCCAGGTGGCAATCCGCAGCGGGCGCCGCCGGGGCTTCGTGGCCATCAGACGATCTTGGTGCGGACGGTGCCCACGCCTTCCACCACGCCCTCCAGCACGTCCCCGCGCTGCACGGCGGCCACGCCTTCCGGCGTGCCGGTGTAGATCAGGTCGCCGGGCGCGAGCGTGACCAGCTTCGACAGGTAGGAAATCGTCTCCGCCACGCTCCAGATCAGCAGGCTGAGGTCCGACACCTGGCGCACCTGGCCGTTCACCTTCAGCTCGATCTTGCCCTTGGTCGGGTCAGCGAGGGTGGAAGCGGGCACCAGCGTGCCGATCGGGGCCGAATGGTCGAAGCCCTTGCCCATGTCCCAGGGCTTGCCTTCCTTCTTGGCCGCGTTCTGCAGGTCGCGCCGGGTCATGTCGAGCCCGGCGGCATAGCCCCACACGTGCTTCAGCGCATCGGCCTCGGCGATGTTGGCCCCGCCGGTGCCAATGGCCACCACCAGCTCCATCTCGTGGTGCAGGTCCTTGCTCATCGGCGGATAGGGCATGTCGGCGTCGTTCATCAGCAGCGCATCGGCCGGCTTGCAGAAGAAGAACGGCAGCTCGCGATCGGGGTCGCTGCCCATCTCGCGCGCATGGGCGGCGTAGTTGCGGCCGACGCAGAAGATCCGGCGCACCGGAAACGCCCCGCCACCGGCCACCGGCACGGCGGTGATGGCGGGCGGTGCAATCACGTAAGCAGAGGTCGCGGCATCCTGGGGCATGGCTGGGGTCCCGACTGGCGAAAAAGGTCCGTCCGTATACCGAACGCAAGGCATACCGCCTATCCCCGCACCAAATCGGCTACACTTACGGGAACGAGGATAAGGGGCCCCATCGATGATCGCCGTACCGATCCGCTTCGCCTTGCCCGTGCTGTTCCTGCTGCTCGCCCACGTGGCCGCATTCGCCCAGCCCACCACCCACGCCCGGCTAGACCGCTCGGTGGACCGCTACGTGGTGGCGCGCGACCTCACCTACGTGGAGACCACCACGCAAACCAGCACGCTGCTCACCCAGCGCGGCCTGCGCGCCGGCGAACGCGCCGCCCGCAGCTTCTACCCCGACAAGCAAACGCTGGAGGTGGTGGAAGCCTGGGTGGACCAGCCCGACGGCACCCGCCTGCCCGTGCCCGCCTCCTCCATCTTCACCCGCCCCTCCGCCGCCAGCCAGGGCGCCCCGGGCTTCACCGGCAGCCTCACCACCACCGTGCTGTTCCCGCAGCTGCGCGAGGGCAGCCGCACCCACATCACCTGGCGCCGCACCCAGAAGGTGCCGCCCCTGATGGGCTTCAGCGTCTCCAACCAGGCGCTCATCGAATGGGCCACCACCGAAGACACCACAGAGATCGAACTCCCCGCCGACCTCCCCTTCGCCTGGCGCACCAAGGAAGGCCTTCTGGGCGGCCGCTTCCAGGTGGAAGACACCACCGAAGCCGGCACCCGCCGCATCCGCGCCACCATCCGCGATCTCCCGGCGCGGGAGGCCGAACGCAACAGCGTCGCCAGCAGCGACTTCCAGCCCTTCTTCGTCGCCACCACCCAGCCGAACCTCGAAGCCCTCGGCGCCCTCTACCACCGCCAATCCGCCGACCGCATCGCCCCCACGCCCGAAATCACCGCCCTCGCCGCCCGCATCGTCGGCGAAAAAACCGGCCGCGAGGCCGCCCGCGCCATCTACGAATGGATCACCGGCAACATCCGCTACGTCGCCGTCTATCTCGACCCCGATGACGGCTGGGTGCCCCACGCCGCCGCCGAAATCCTCAAGAACGGCTACGGCGACTGCAAGGACCACGTGGCCCTGATGCAGGCCCTGCTCGCCGCCCGCGGCATCAGCAGCCATGCCGCGATCATCGACTGGGGCAACCGCACCACCGACCTGCCGCTGCCCATGCCCGGCCAGTTCAACCACGCCATCATCTACCTGCCGGACTGGGACCACTACGCCAACCCCACCGACCACTACGCCGGGTTCGACGCGCTGGACCGCCGCCTCTCCGGCAAAACCGTCGTCCTCGCCACGCCCCAAGGCCAGGTCGCCCGCACGCCCCCCTCCCGCCCCGCGCAAAACCGCTACCACCTCGCCACCACGCTCGCGATCGATGCCGACGGCACCATCGACGCCACCGCCCGCATCACCCTCTCCCCCAACACCGAAATCGGCCTGCGCAGCGCCATCGCCAGCGCCTCCTCCCTGCGCGACCTCGCCGAACGCATCCTCTCCGGCACCGCCGAAGGCGGCGTCGGCACGCTCAATGCCAGCAACCCCCGCGACCTCTCCCGCCCGCTCGACCTCAGCGCCACCTGGCAGGCCCGCAACGCCGTCACCTTCCAGAAGGATACCGCCTACCTGCGCATCCCCTCCGGCATCGACATCACCCCGCCCACCCGCCTGCGCAGCAAACTCGCCCCCGCCGGCACCCGAGACACCCCCATGCTCGCCGATGTCGGCGAACACATCTGGGACACCACGATCACCCTCGCCCCCACCCTCACCGCCACCCGCCTGCCCGAGGACATCACCGTCACCACCACCGCCGGAACCTACACCGCCACCTACCGCCGCACCGGCAACACCCTCACCATCCACCGCCACCTCATCGTGGCCCAGGACGTGATCCAACCGCAGAACTACCCCGCCCTCGAAACCCTCCTCGCCGCCCCGTTGGCGGACGCCCGCGTGGCACTGGTCCTGAAGCGGGGGGACGGCGAGTAGCGCTCGGCGGTTCGGAAGGAAGGCCAGGGCTCTGCCCTGGACCCACATGACTTTCCGCCTTCGGCGGGGAGGGGCCGTCGAGGCGGTGGAGAGACCCGGGCGGCCCCTCCCCGCCGAAGGCGGAAAAAGGTCGAGGGGTCTGGGGCCTAAGGCCCCAGCGGGGTCGAGGGGCAGAGCCCCTCGCCTTCCCTCCCAGCCACCCAGCGCCCCTCGCCCTACCCCTTCTTAAGGTTCCAGTGCAGCGCGAACGGGCCGCGGACGATGTCGGTGAGGTTTGTTCGGGCGGCCATGGGGTAGAACCATTGTCCGGTGGGGATCACCGGCACTTGCTGGAAGGCATAGGCTTGCAGTTCCTCGCAGACCTTTTTCTGCGCGGCGCGGTCCGGCGAATCCAGCCAGGCGTTGCGCAGTTCTTCCATTTTCGGGTCATCCGGCCAGCCGAACCAGGCGCCGTTGCCGTTGCCGCGGATCGGGAAGTGCCCGCCCGGGTCGATCACGGACATGCCGCCCCAGGAGGTGCAGAAGGCATTCCAGCCGCCCTTTTCCGGCGGCTCGCGGCTGGCGCGGCGGGCCACCAGGGTGGACCAGTCCATGGAGATGAACTCCACGTTCAGCCCCACCTTCACGAGCACGTCGCGCACCACCTGCGTCATCTGCGCCAGGGCCGGCTGGTCGCTGGGCGACATCAGCACGATCTTCTCGCCCTTGTAGCCGCTCTCCTGCACAAGGCGGCGCGCCAGGGCGAGGTCGCGCTTGCCGGTGAGCACATCGAGCCCGGCCTTGTTGGCCATCGGCCCGCCTTCGGTGAAGAAGCCCACGGGCACCTTCCCCAGTTCCTTCTGGTCGCCGATCACCGCATCCAGGAATTCCTGCTGGTCGATCGCCGGCAGGATGGCGCGCAACAGGGCGCGGTTGTTGAACGGCGGGTGCAGGAAGTTCGGGCGGATCACGCCGATCCAGCCAAACGGGTCGTTCACGAAGGAGCGCACGCCGGGGCTTTTGCCCAGCATCGGCACCAGGTCGATCGTGGGCACGTGCACCCAGTCGATCTCACCGGCCCGCAGCGCCGAGGCGGCCGTGGCGCCATCGGGCATCACGATCTGCTCCACGCGATCCACGAACACCCGCTTGCCGCCGGCGAACATGTTCGGCGCTTCGTTGCGCGGGATGTATTTCTCGTTCTTCACCCACACCGCCTTGGCGCCGGAGATCCATTCATCGCGCTTGAAGATGAACGGGCCGGACCCGGTGGAATCCGTGATCTGGCGGAACGGGTCGGTCTGCGCCACCTGCTCCGGCATCACGAAGCAATAGCCGTGGCCGAGGGCAGAGAGCGTGTGCGCGAAGGGCTTCTTGAGGTGGATGGTGAAGGTGCGGTCGTCCACCACCTTCATCTCATCCATCACCGCGCCCAGCGCCTGGCCCCAGGCCGCGCGCTTGGACCAGCGGCTGATGGAGGCGATGCAATCCTGCGAGCGCACCTTCTCCCCGTTATGGAAGGCCAGCCCGTCGCGCAGCTTGATGGTGTAGGTGCGCTTGTCGTCCGACAGCGTGTGCCCTTCGGCCATCTGCGGTTGCGGGTTCAGCCCCTCGTCCGATCCGAACAACGTGTCGTACACCATGTAGCCGTGCACGTTGGCGACGGTGGCCGTGGTCCAGACCGGATCGATGCTGGCCAGGTTGGCCTCCGGCGCGATCTTCAGCACCTTCGCCGGTTGCGCGATCGAGGGCATCGGCAACGCCGCCGCTGCCGTGGCCGAAAGGAAAGTCCGCCGCTTCATACCCGCCTCCGCTGTGTTCCAGCCCCTATCCTGGGGCCGGCGCGGGGGGGCGGGTCAAGCGGCTTGAGTGGTCAGGCCGCGCGGGTGCTCAGCACCTGCCAGGCCTGGGCGAAGGCTTCGGCCATCTGCTCGGCCGGCAACGCGCCGGAAAACAGCAGGTATCCGCCCATCAGGAAGCTCGGCACGCCGGAAATCCCACCCTGCCGCGCCGCCGCATCGCCGCGCAGCACCACCTCGCGCCCCTCGTCGCCGGCATACATCGCCTCCAGCGCCGCACGGTCCAGCCCCGCCGCCGCGGCCGTCTCGGTCAGCAGCGCGATATCGCCGAGATCGCCGCCGTCCACGAAATACAGCTTGAACAGCGCCTCCAGCACCGCATCCTGCACCCCGTGCTGGCCGGCCAGCCAGATCGCCCGATGCGCGTTCACCGTGTTGGGCGTGCGCGTCAGCCGGTCCAGATGGAACGCCAGCCCGATGCCCGCCGCCGTTTCGGTGATGCGCGCATCCATCGCCTGGGACTTCTCCCAGGAGCCGAACTTCTGGATGCGGTATTCCTTACGATCCCAGCCCTCTTCCGGCATGTCCGGGTTCAGCTGGAACGGGTGCCAGGCCACGTCGAACCGCAGCCCCTTCTCCGCCAGCAGCGCCAGCGCGCGCTCCAACTGCCGCTTGCCGATGTAGCACCACGGGCAGATGGCGTCGGAAATCACGTCGATCCGGGGTGCAATGCTGCTGGACATGGTACTGGCCTAGCGGTTGTGGTGCCCACACTATAGCCGCAACGGCAACGCGGGAGCCACCAGATGTCGACCCAGTATCGAACCGCCCTGATCATCGGCACCGGCCCGGGCCTGTCCTCCTCCCTGGCCCGCCTCTTTGCCCGGAACGGCCTGTCCGTCGCCGTCGCCGCGCGCAACGTGGATAAACTCGCCGCCCTGGCCGCAGAAACCGGCTGCTCCACCCACGCCTGCGACGCCGCCGACCCCGCCGCCATGGACCGCCTCTTCACCGAAGTCGAAGCCCGCCACGGCGCGCCCGATGTCGTCGTCTACAACGCCTCCGCCCGCGCCCGCGGCCCGATCACCGGCCTGGACCCGGAAGCCGTGCGCCGCGCCATGGAAATCTCTGCCTTCGGTGCCTTCCTCGCCGCCCAGCAAGCCGCCCGCCGCATGCTGCCCGCTGGGCGCGGCGCCATCCTGCTCACCGGCGCCACCGCCGGCGTGAAAGGCTTCGCCAATTCCTCCAGCTTCGCCATGGGCAAGTTCGCCCTGCGCGGCCTCGCGCAATCCCTCGCCCGCGAACTCGCCCCGCAGGGCGTGCACGTCGCCCACTTCGTCATCGACGGCGGCATCCGCAGCGCCACCCGGCCCGGCACCAACGACGCGCCAGACGCGCTGCTGGAGCCGGATGCCATCGCCGAGACCTACTGGCACGTGATGCACCAGCACCGCTCGGCCTGGAGCTGGGAAGTGGAGGTGCGGCCGTTCGTGGAGAAGTGGTAGCGCGCCCGAGTCTAACAACATTAACGAAAAACCGGGAACATATGTTCCCTAAATGTTCCGTACCCGGTGTTGCCAGGGTGCATCAGATATCCACATTTATGTCGGGGCTAGCGGGAACGCCCTACATCTAGTGCAATTTGAATTGACGACGGCAAGCCGTTGCGCAGGATGGGGTTACGGAGAGGAGACTCTCCGGGAGTGTGGGACGAGGTCTGCTGCAGCGCCAACTGCAACATCCCCCGTCCCAGAGCGGTGTGGCCCAGTGGCGGAATGGTATACGCAGCCGATTGTCAATCGGCCGTCCTTCACGGGGATTGCGGGTTCGAATCCCGCCTGGGCCACCACCTCGGCGGAAGTGATTGTCAAGCCACTTCCCGAGGGGAATCGATGCACGCATTGGCGCCGTTGGTCAACGGACAAGTGCTCTCACGTGCATCACAACAGGTTTCGGCTGGCTACACCTACATCGTCGCCCCAATCACCCAAGGCGCGAACTCCGCCGCGCCAAAATCAAACAGCTCGCTCTTGCTCGGCTCGCCAGAAGCCGTGCGCAGGAACAGATCGAAAATCCGCGCCCCGCATTCGGCGATCGTCTCGTCGCCATCCGTCACGGTGCCGCAGTTGATGTCCATGTCCTCTTCCATCCGCCGGAACATGGCCGAGTTCGTCGCCAGCTTCAGCGACGGCGCCGGCTTGCAGCCGAACACGCTGCCCCGCCCGGTGGTGAACGCCACCAGGTTCGCCCCACCCGCCACCTGCCCGGTCGCCGCCACCGGGTCGTAGCCTGGCGTATCCATGAAGATAAACCCCTTGCGCGTCGGCCATTCGGCGTAGCCCACCACCTCCACCAGGTTGGTGCTGCCGGCCTTGGCCATCGCGCCCATGGACTTCTCCAGGATCGTGGTCAGCCCCCCGGCCTTGTTCCCGGGCGAGGGATTGGAATCCATCTCCGCCCCTTCCCGCGCCGTATAGGCCTCCCACCAGCGCATCAGCCCCACCAGCTTCTCGCCCACGGCGCGATCCGGCGCGCGCCGCGTCAGCAGATGCTCCGCGCCATAGGTCTCCGGCGTCTCGGACAGGATCACGCTGCCGCCATGCCGCACCAGCAAATCGCTCGCCACGCCCAGCGCCGGGTTGGCGGAAACGCCGGAATACCCGTCGCTGCCGCCGCATTGCAGCGCCACCGTCAGCTCGCTCACCGGGCACGGCACCCGCACCACGTTGTTCGCCTCCGCCAGCACCTCGCGCACGAAGGCGATCGCCGCCTCCACCGTTTTCCGGCTGCCGCCCATCTCCTGGATGTCCATCCCGCGCAACCGCCCGGCCAGCTTCTGCTCCTGGATCATCCCCGAAAGCTGGTTCACCTCGCAGCCCAGCCCCAGCATCACCACGTGCGAGAAATTCGGATGCCGCGCATACCCGCCCAAGGTCCGCCGCAGCAGCGCCAGCGGCTCGCCCTGCGCCATGCCGCAGCCCGTCTTGTGCGTCAGCGCCACCACGCCATCGACATTCGGGAACTCCGCCAGCGGGTTCTCCCCAGTCAGCGGGTTCTTGCGGAACGCCATCGCCACCAGCTCGGCCACATGCGCCGAACAGTTCACGCTGGTCAGCAGCCCGATATAGTTCCGCGTCGCCACCCGCCCGTCCGCCCGGCGAATGCCCATGAACGTCGCCGGACTGGCCACGAAATCGGTCGGCTTCGCGTCCACCCCAAACGCGTAGTCGCGCGAAAAATCCCCCATGCCGAGGTTGTGCACATGCACATGCTGCCCCGGCGCCACATCCGTCGTGGCAAACCCAATGATCTGCCCATAGCGCCGCACCGCCTCGCCCTGCGCAATCGGCGCCACCGCCACCTTGTGCCCCGCCGGAATCCGCTGGCTCGCCACAACACCCGGCGCCACCTCGGTGCCCGGCAACAACGTGGCGCGCGCGATCACCACGGTATCGGTGTCATGCAGGCGAATCACAACGGGGGGGACCATCTCAACCTCCAAAGCAAGCGGTTCTTTTTTGAAAAAAAGAACCAAAAAACTTTTATTCGTTTGATGCGGGCCTGACCGCATCAAACGAATAAAGTCTTTTTTGCTTCTTTTTTCTTCAGAAAAAAGAAGACTCTTCCTTAAGCGATGCCCTTGGCACCCTTGCGCGTCTCCGCGATGCAGGTCTTGGCGAAGCTCGCCATCATCCCGCTATCGTTCATCAGCGTCACCAGGCGGAAGCCCCGCGCAATGCAGCGCGCCGCATCGGCCGAACCGCCGGTGTGGATGCCGGCATAGATGCCGCGGCTCTGGCAGGCCTTCAGGATCTTGTCATA
The DNA here is from genome assembly GCA_947460455.1 of Rhodospirillales bacterium. Taxonomy (GTDB): domain Bacteria; phylum Pseudomonadota; class Alphaproteobacteria; order Acetobacterales; family Acetobacteraceae; genus CAMDGX01. Next base: position 29,142 of record CANHKG010000017.1, read on the forward strand.
GGCCTTCAGGATCTCCGGCTCATCCCGATCCAGCTTCGCCGGCAGCCCGAAGGAAAGGCCCAGGTCGCTCGGCCCAACATAGATGCCCGCGATCCCTTCCACATCCAGGATGGCGTCGATGTTCTTCACCGCCTGTTTGGTCTCGATCATCGGAATGCACAGCGTCTCGGTATTCGCCGACGCCTGGTAGGCACCGCCATCGCCATACATGCCGGCGCGGAACGCACCATTGGAACGGGTGCCGAGCGGCGGGTACTTGCAATACTGCACCATCGCCTCGGCTTCTTTCTTCGTATTGATCATCGGGCAGATCACGCCCATCGCGCCGGCGTCCAGCACCTTGCCGATGATCCCCGGCTCGTTCCACGGCACCCGCACCAGCGGCGTCACCGGATGCGCCTGCATCGCCTGGAAGCACGCCAGCATGGAAAGGAAATCCTGCGCCCCGTGCTGCATGTCCACAGTCACGGAATCGAACCCGCTCTGCGCCATCACCTCGGCCGAAAAGCCAGAGGGAATGGCAAGCCACCCGTTGACCACCGCCTTGCCGGAGGCCCAGAGTTTCGCAACTTTTGTCGGCATGAGGCCGTTTCTCCCGTGAATAGATAACGGCACGCTAGGCCCGCCCCCGCCCCCCGGTCAAATATTCGGGTCAATTCGATCCGCTGGAATCCGCCATGCCCTACGCCGGCCCCATCATCGATGCCCACCACCATCTCTGGGACCTCTCCCTGGGCCGCCACCCCTGGATCGCCGGCACCGACCCGGCCATGGCCTCCCTCGGCAACCTCGATTTCCTGCGCCACGACTACCTGCCCGAACACTTCCTCGCCGATGTCGGCCAAACCAACCTCGCCGGCTCCGTCCATGTGGAGGCCGCCTGGGACCGCGCGCGCGATCCGGTGGAGGAAACGCGCTGGCTCATGTCCCTCCCCCGCCCCCGCCGCGTCGCCCACCGCCTCGTCGCCTACGTCGCCCTCGAAGACCCGTCGGTGGAAACCCAACTCGCCGCCCACCGCGAAGCCGGCCCCGTCGTCGGCGTCCGCGAAACCATCCGCTGGCACCCCGACCCCGCCCGCCGCTGGACCGAAGCCGGCCTGCTCAACCGGCCAGACAAACGCCGCGGCATCGCCGCCCTCGCCCGCGCCGGACTGCTGCTCGAAGTCCTGATGAACCCCTACCAAAGCCAGGATGTCGCCCGCCTGGCGCAGGACATGCCAAGCCTCCAGATCGTCGTGAACCACTGCGCCACCCCCGTCGACCGCGACGAACCCGGCCTCGAACGCTGGCGGACGGGCCTCGCCCTCATGGCCGCCCAGCCCAACGTCGCCATCAAGGTCAGCAACTTCGGCGCCTACGCGCCCGATCGCTCCCCCGAAGGCCTGCGCAAGGCCGTGCTCACCTGCGTGGACGCCTTCGGCCCTGCCCGCTCCATGTTCGGCACCGACTACCCCGTCGGGCGGCGGGCGCTGAGCTATGCGGAGAACGTGGCGGGTTTCGCACATGCGATCGCGGATTTCAGCGAGGCAGAGCAGCGGGCGCTGTTCCACGACAACGCGCGCCGCATCTATCGATTCGAGGAGAATCTGAGCTAGCGCGGCGCGCCCTATCGCTATTTCGTCCACGGAGTAGAGTGTTTCGACGTATGGATAGCTTGCGACGACGGTTAATTCATTCCCTATGCGCTTGACAAATGCCAGGACTTCGAAATCCCCCCCCATTTTCAATACTATCGGTCCATTCACCAGCAACCCGAGGGTACCCTGGAGGTCAACAGGGTGGAACCACGCATTGCTCCATAGGCTGTTGTACCATCCATCCACGCTCAGAACCGGCTTAAGGCGTACGTAGGATTCGCCTTCGGCTGCTAGCCGCGTCCAATCTTGCTGATTCGCCGCTGCCAGGGCGCGACCACGACGGAGCCACGAGGGCCACCGATTGTCGCTCAGTTCGTAGGCAGGGTCTGTGGGCGTGTCCCTGTCTTGCCGAACCGGATGCTCGGCAATCTCCTTAGCCAACGTCGCCAAGGCACTGCATTCGGGTCCATCGCAGCGTCCATCGAGCCCCATGGCAATTGGGGTCAGCTTCAGCGTGATCTCGCACGCTGGCCCATATATCTCAGCTTGAGTGCGTGCATCTTCCCGAATGGCTACCAAACTCAGACTTGAGACGTAACCGGGTTCAATAAGCACTGGCTGCCCATCGACCGTGGCAACGGATATGCCTGGGCACCACCCCTCCTCAGGTCCTCTGTCGCCATAAGGCTGATCGAACTCTCTTCGCGTACCTGCCGTCTCCAACACCAACCTATTGCGGCACCCCTTAGCATCGGTCCCAGAATCCTCCAGGTGCACGTCCAGAACTGGGCCAAGCACCAATGGCGACCCGGGCAATTCTGCAAGTACCTGAGCAATTGGCCCGCGGGGTAACTTGCCGCCGCTCCGCTCGACGAACTCGGCCAGCCGGGTGCACATCTCCTGCGCTCCAGACGCGCCGGCCGATCCCGCCAGAAGGCCCAGTGCTAAGCCTGCTCGCAGCAGACGGCGCATCGCCTCAGCTCACCTGCTTCGCCCGCCCCGCCCAGAACGTCTCCCGCAGCACCGTCTTGAGAACCTTCCCGGCCCCAGACAGCGGCAACGATTCCGCGCGGATTTCCACGCTCCGCGGCACCTTGAACCCCGCAATCAGCGCCCGACAATGCGCCACCACCGCCTCGGCCGTCAGCTCCCGCCCCGCCCGCGGCACCACCACGGCGTGCACCGTCTCGCCCCATTTCTCATCGGGAATGCCGATCACCGCCACCTCGGCCACGCCATCCAGCGTGGAGATCGCACTCTCCACCTCGGCGGAATAGATGTTCTCCCCGCCGGAGATGATCATGTCCTTGAAGCGGTCCACGATATAGACGTAGCCGTCCTCGTCCATGTAGCCGCCGTCGCCGCTATGGTACCAGCCGCCGCGCAGCGCGTTCGCGGTCACGTCGGGCAGGTTCCAGTAGCCGGGCATCACGTTCGGGCCACGCACCTGCACCTCGCCCACCGTGCCGCGCGGCACCTCGGCGTCGTCCGCATCGGCGATGCGCACATCCATCAGCAGGCACGGCCGGCCGCAGCTCTGCGCGCGCGGCCCATCGGGGTCCGGCTGGTGCCGGTCCATCGCGGTCACCAGCGGGGCTGCCTCGGTCATGCCGTACACATGCAGCCAGCGCACATGCGGCATCGTCGCCTTCGCCCGCTTCAGCACCGCATCCGGCATCGGGGAGGCGCCATAGGGAATCACCCGCAGCGCCGAAAGATCGAACGACGCGATCTCAGGATGGCTCGCGGTCGCGTTGATCATGGTGGGCACCAGCAGCGCGTTGGTCACGCGATGCTTCGCCATTTCCGCCAGCATGTCCCCGGCATCGAAGCGCGGAATGAACACATGCGTGCCCCCCACCACCGTCACCGCGAAGGTGGAGGCAGCATCGGCCAGGTGGAACATCGGCCCGGCATGGATGTACACCGTGTCGTAGCGATAGCCGGCGGCGGGAATGATCTGCGCCGCGTTGCCCACCAGGTTGCGGTGCGTCAGCATCACGCCCTTTGATCGCCCGGTGGTCCCGCCGGTATAGAAGATGCCGGCCACGTCGTTGTCCGCCGCCTCGCCGAACCCCGCGGGCCGCTCGGCCAGCAGGCTCTCCCAGCCAATCATCCCGGCCGGCACCTTCCCCTCGCCGATATGCACCACATGCGAAACGCCAGGGATCTGCCCGGCCAGCTTGGCCGGAATCTCCGCAAAGGTGTCGTCCACCAGCCACACCTTGGTGCCGCTATCCTCCAGCATGAAGGCGATCTCGGGCGGCGCGAGCCGCGTGTTCAACGGCACCATGATCGCGCCCAGGCCGGGGATCGCGTACATCGCCTCCCAGTAGCGGTCGCTGTTCATCGCCAGGATCGCCACACGGTCCCCCGGCCCCACCCCCAGCTTCGCCAGCCCCCCGGCCAACCGCCCGATCCGCTCCGCCACCTCGCGCCACGTCCAGCGCCGGTCGCGGAAGATGGTGGCGGTCCCGCCGCCGTTGATCGTCACCGCCCGGTTCAGCCCCTGGATCAGCTGCATGGCGCCGCTTCCTCGTATCGTTATGCGCGCAACGCTATCGGCCAGAGCCGAAACGCTCAATGCTTCTGCGTCCAACCGGTCTCATCGAAGCATAGCCACCGAGTTATGTAGCGTGGGCCCGCATTGATGTCCGCCGGGTCACGAGACCAGCAGGCTGTCCCGGGGCACGGCATTCGTGGCAGATCGCGGCAACGACCCGTCACAGTGAGGCGTGGCCCATGGTCCACAGCGCCGGAAATCTCCCAGCAGCACGCGCTTCGCATTGCGCCCTCATGCTGCGGAAATCCGCCTCCGTCGCCCCGGGCTTCTCCCAGACCTCGCCGGCGCACCCCGGCAACGCCAGGGCCGCAAGGAGCATCGCGCCCCGCCTGCAGATGATCCTGTCGCTCCCGCCGCCATTCGTCGTCACCGCACGGTTCAGGCCCTGGATCAGCCGCATGGCGGCACGGCATCGGGTCGCTATCTCCAGAGCTTTATCCAGCGAATCCGCGCCGCGTCAGGTATCGGTGTCCAACCGTTCTCTTGAAGGCACGCCTCCGCGTGGAGCGACCGCCCTTCTTTGTATATGTCCACACTGTAGTTCTCAGTCCTCAATTGCATCATGCAGTTTTTCCCCGACCTTTCGCATGAATAAGATGTCTGAGGACGTGACTTCGTGACATAGAAAAAAGGCCATCTCTTGAGTGCACGCGCTTCGCATGCCTCCTCCACGCGCAGGAGCTCCTCCTTCGTCGCCCCGGGTTTCTCCCAGTCCTGAACGATGGAGCACCCCGGCAACGCCAGGGCCGCAAGGAGCATCGCGCCCCGCATGCAGATGACCCTGGCGGTCCCGCCGCCATCCGTCGTCACCGCACGGTTCAGGCCCTGAACCAGCCACATGGCGCCACCTCGCTGGTATGGTGGTGCTTCGATATTATTCTAGCATGGTTGCGCTAAGACTTTAATCAGGCGAATCCGTGGCGCTTCAGGCTTCGGTGTCCAACCTTCCTCTCGAAGGCATGCTTCCGCGCGTTTCCACCGAGTTTCCTTGCTCACGTCCCGCGTGGAGGATTCCATCCTTCCGCCCCACGCACATCTTTGTCGCCTGTCGGCCGCTTCCTCGGAGCGCCACGGGCGTCACGTCATTGGGCGAAGCGGCGGCGATCAATCCTCCACCGGCATCCACCCATTGCCCATGTAGCAGGCCCGCCGCTCCTGCCGGCGAGGCCTGTCGTGGTCGTCCACCACCGTCATCACCGGCGGCTCCCACCAGCCGCCATACCAGGTGCAGTTGCCCCGCGCATCGCAGCGGCGCACCGGCGGCACGTAGCGCGGCGGCATCATCATCTCCTGGCGCAGCATGGGCGGCCACCGGTCATTGGCATGGGCGGTGCACTGCGCCTCCATGGTGCGGAACTCCGCCTCCGTCGCGCCCGGCTTCTGCCAGCGCTCGGCACACCCAGCCAAGGCGAGCCCGGCCAGCAACAGAACGCCGACCCTCATGCCGCCTCCGCCAGCACCATCCGCCGCTTCGGCACCGCGCCAGAAGGCACCGCCGCATACATGTCCTTCACCGCCTCCGTAATCGTCACCCCCGCGAACCCCGGCAGCCACCGCCGCCCCGTCCGCTCCCACAGCCGCGCGCCGCGCTGCACCAGCCGCAGATGCGTCGGCGGCAGGAACAGCGCCACGTCCCGCCGCTCCACCCGGAACATCGCCCCCGCCATCAGCCGGCCCACCTGCCCGGGCGAATACGGCGTGCCATGCCCGAACGGCGTGCTCTCCAGATGCGCCCACATGCCGCTGCGGTTCGGCGCCACCACCAGCAGCCGCCCGTCATCCTTCAGCACCCGCCACACCTCGCGCAGCAGCCGCCGCGCATTCTCCGCCGCCTCCAGCCCATGCACCAGCAGCACCCGGTCGAAGCACAGGTCGGGGAACGGCAGTGCATCCTCCTCCGCCGTGCACGACAGGTTGGCGCTCCCCACCGGCCACCGCGCCGCCCCCATCTGCGCCGGCGTCAGCGCCACGCAGCGCGCCGCCTGCTCCCGCCACAGCCGCAGATACGGCGCCGCATAGCCCAGCCCCAGCACCGCTTGGCCCGCCATCGATCCATTGGGCAATTGCGGCCAGAACAACGCCAGCCGCTCCCGCACCAGATGCGCCGCCAGCGCACCCCGGCGCGTGGCATAGAACTGCGCGGCTTCATGGGCATCGGATACCATGCCCGCCTTATAGCAGAGCCCGCCGTCATCGGTTCGTCGTTTGCCTCAACCCCGCCCGGCGGCTAACCTCGGGCCATGATCAAGGCAACCCGCGTTCCCATCCTGCAAGACAACTACGCCTGGCTCCTCCGCGACGAGGAAACCGGCGCCACCGCCATCGTGGACCCCGCGGAGGTCGACCCCGTCGTCGCCGCGATCGAAGCCGCTGGCGGCCGGCTGGACATGATCCTGCTCACCCACCACCACGGCGACCACATCGCCGGCACCGATGCCATCCGCACCCGCTACGGCGCGAAGGTCGTCGGCGCCACCGCCGATGCCCACCGCCTGCCGAAGCTCGACGCACAGGTCGCCGAAGGCTCCGAAGTCACCCTGGGCAGCAGCACCGCCCGCGTCATGGAAACCCCCGGCCACACCCGCGGCCACATCACCTACTACTTCCCTGATGGCGGCGTGCTCCTGTGCGGCGACACCCTGTTCAGCCTCGGCTGCGGCCGCCTGCTGGAAGGCAATGCCGAGGAGATGCACAAAAGCCTCTCCCGCTTCGCCACCCTGCCGCCGGAAACCCTGGTCTGCTGCGGCCACGAATACACCGAAAGCAACGCCCGCTTCGCGGTCCACGCCGACCCGGCCAACACCGCCCTGCAAACCTACGCCGCCGAAGTCACCAAGCTGCGCGCCGCAAACCAACCCACCCTGCCCAGCCGCTTGGCCGACGAACTCGCCTGCAACCCCTTCCTCCGCGCCAACGACGTCGCCACCCTCGCCGACCTGCGCAGCCGGAAAGACACGTTCAGGTAAGGCCAGGGCTCTGCCCTGGACCC
>CANHKG010000018.1 GCA_947460455.1 Rhodospirillales bacterium
CAGTTCCTCGACGCCTACAACTTCGCCAAGCGGCTAAAGACCCTCAAGGGCCTCACCCCTTACGGAGCTATCTGCAAAGCATGGGCCGTAGAGCCAAGCAGATTCACCGCAAATCCGCACCATCAAATCCCGGGACCAAACATCTAGAGCGGGCTCAAGCCCACCACCGCGCGGGTAACAAACAAGAAAGCGGCCACAAATACACAAAGACACAAAGAAGCAAGCCAAGGGAGAAAAAAATATCTCTCCCACGCAAAGGTGGACGGAACGCGAAGCGGCTCCGCCACCTGCTTCCTTCTCCCTTGCCTTGCTCCTCTGTGTCTCTGTGCCTCTGTGGCCCCTTTCTTTCTTAACCTCTCCACACCCTCCGCCTCTTCCCACTTCCTTTGTGTCTTTGTGCCTTTTTGTCTTAGTGGCCACTTTCTTGCTTGCTAACTGACTTCTCTCCCCTCGCCGAAGGCGGGGGGAGCCGGAGGGGGGCTCTTGGTTTGCCCACACCCCACCATCAGAAAAAATCCCCACAAACCCCTTGCACCGCCACCAATGGTTAGTTATATAACTAACCATGATCCAGCTCTCCCTCCTCCTCACCGGCCTGATCCAGGGCCTGCGCCGCGTCATCGCGCGCGCAGCCCCTGTCGTCAGCGCGCCCGCACGCCCGATCTGGGCCGGGCCCGAGCGCCGCTGGATCATCGCCCCCCACGGCGACCTCCCGCTCTTCCCCGGCCCCGTCTGGACCCTGCTCTGGTTCCGCCTCGAACGCACCGCCAACCGCGTCCAGCGCCTCTACGAGCATTGGCAACAAGGCACCCTCCCCAAGCCCCGAACCAGAACCGCGCGCCCGGAAACCGCCCGCACGCGCCCCACGCCGCCCCAGATCCCCGAGTTCCCCGCCCCCGGCATGCCCCTGGTCGACGCCCCCACCCGCCTCCCCCAAGGCCGAGGCTGGATCACCAGGCGCATCCCCGAATCCGGCCCCAGCGCCGGCGCCCTCCACGACCTCCTGCAACAACCCAACACCCAGGATTTCGTCCAGGCCGCCCCCCAAGCCGCCCGCCTGCTGCGCCCCCTCTGCCACGCCCTCGGCGTCGATCAGCCCACGTGGCTCCAGCTCCCCCCACGCCCCAGACCCGCCCGCAAGCCCAGGCCGGCCAAACCCCGCCGCCTGAAACTCACCGACCCGATCCTGAACCTACGCCCCTACGAGATCGCCGCCGCCCGCTACTTCCACAAAAAATACGGCCGCGACTGACCCGGCAGACCCACGCCCAATTTGTTCCGGATAAAAAACAAAAAACCCCACCCCTCGCGGGGCAGGGCTCGTCGCCAACGGCCCCGAAGGGCCGCCGTGCTGCCTAGGCCTTCTCGACCTGGCTGTATTCCAGCTCCACGGGGGTCGAACGGCCAAAGATGGAAACGCTCACCTTCACCCGGCCGCGCTCCTCGTCCACCTCTTCCACCGTGCCGTTGAAGCTCGTGAACGGCCCATCGGCCACCCGCACCTGCTCGCCGATCTCGAACAGGATCGCCGGGCGCGGACGTTCCACCCCTTCGGTCGTCTGCTTCATGATCCGCTCGGCCTCGGCCTCGCTGATCGGGGAGGGGCGGATCTTCGTGCCCAGGAACCCCGTCACCTTCGGGGTGTCCTTCACCAGATGCCAGGCCTCGTCCGACAGCTCCATCTTCACCAGCACGTAGCCGGGGAAGAACTTCCGCTCCGCATTCACCTTCTGCCCGCGGCGCAGCTCAACCACCTCCTCAGAGGGAACCAGCACCTCGTCGATCTGGTCGGCCAGGCCCTTCTGGGCAGCCTGCTCCTTGATCTGCTGGGCGATCTTCTTCTCGAAGCCCGAATAGACGTGAACGACGTACCAACGCTTCGCCATGGTTCTGTCCCTCAGCCCGCCACGCCGAAGAGCGCGCGCACGCCCACGCCGATGATCTGGTCGATAATGAAGAAAAAGATTGCCGCAACCGTGGCCATGGCCACCACCAGCCCGGTGGTCACCAGCGTCTCCTTGCGCGAAGGCCAGGTCACCTTCGCGGCTTCGCTGCGCACCTCGCGCACGAAACGTACCGGATCGATCGCCACGCGCATCACGCTCCCAACAGAAATCTCAATCCGCCCCCATACGGCACCAGCGCCGAACAGCAGCACCCAGCCGCACCGGTCGGGGCTGGCAGGGGTGGAGGGTCTCGAACCCCCAACCTCCGGTTTTGGAGACCGGCGCTCTAGCCAATTGAGCTACACCCCTGCATCCGCCCGGCGGAGCGACGTCGGCAATACTTCGCCGGTCGGCACTCCCGCAAGCGGCACGGACCGCGCTTGCACGCGGCCCGGGCGCCGTAGAAACGGCGCGCGGGCCGGGATGTCAAGGGCAACACGCAGAATGCCGGCAAATCAGGGCTTCGCGGCTGGAGCGGGTGGAGGGAATCGAACCCTCATAGCCAGCTTGGAAGGCTGGAGCTCTACCATTGAGCTACACCCGCATCGCCAGTCCCGGCAGAATTCGTCCTGGTAGCGGTCGTCGTCGCGGATTGGTGGAGGGGGTTGGATTCGAACCAACGTAGGCGTGCGCCAGCGGATTTACAGTCCGCCCCCTTTAGCCACTCGGGCACCCCTCCGCCATCGCGGCACGCCCTGGCATGGCCGGGGCGCGGAAGCAGCGCACCTACGGCCAAGCCCGCCGCTTGTCAATCGCCTCCCCCCCGATTTGTCCCCCCGATTTGTCCCGGGGCCGCTGCATCGCTATACCCACCCCATGAAGCCCCCCCGCCGCCCGCAGTCCGACTCCGATCAAGGCGGCCCCTCGCGCCCCCGCCCCGATCGCCCCGCCCACCAGGCCGGCCCGCGCCCGCCCAAGCGCTCCCCCGATCGCTTCGGTGGCCCCCGCCCGTCCACGCCCCGCGCGAAGCCGGAGCGCCCCAAGGTCGCCCTGCCCAAGGCAGAACTCCCCAAGGAGGAACGGCCAAGGGAGGAAAGACCCGCCCGCAAGGAGCGCCCCGTCCCCGAAACCCGCACCCTCGGCACCCCCCGCCCCGCGGAGGTCCGCCCCGCCGAGATCCGCGCCCGCGCCACACGCCCCCCCGCCGAGCGCACCGCGCGCGAAGCCCCGGGCAATTCGCTCTGGCTCTACGGCCTGCACGCCGTCGCCGCCGCCATGGCCAACCCCGCCCGCCACCTGCGCCGCCTGCTGCTGACCGAGGAAGCCGAAGCCGGCATCGCCACCCGCCTGCGCCGCCCCTGGGCGCTGAGCGTGGAACGCGTGGACCGCGCCCGCCTCGACCACCTGCTCGGCGCCGGCGCCATCCACCAGGGTGCGGCCCTGCTGGTCGATCCGCTCGCCCCGCCCAGCCTGCAATCCGCCGTCGCCCGCTCCGGCCCGATCCTGGTGCTCGACCAGGTCAGCGACCCCCGCAACGTCGGCGCCATCCTGCGCGCCGCCGCCGCCTTCGGTGTCGCCGCCGTCATCACGCAAGACCGCAACGCCCCGGAGGAAACCGGCGCGCTGGCCAAGGCCGCCTCCGGTGCCCTGGAAACCGTGCCCTTCCTGCGCGCCGTCAACATCTCCCGCACGCTGGTGGCGCTCCGCGCCGCCGGCTTCTGGGTGATCGGCCTCGATGCCGGCGGCACCCGCCTCGCCGGCCCCCCCCTGGCCGAACGCCGCGTCGCCCTGGTGCTGGGCAGCGAGGGCGAGGGCCTGCGTCGCCTCACGCGCGACACCTGCGACGAGATCGCCGCCATCGCCATGCCCGGCCGGAACGAGCTGCTCGATAGCCTCAACGTCTCCACCGCCGCCGCGATCGCCCTCTACGAACTGGCCCGCCGCTAGGAAGCCCCGCATGTCGTACGACCCCGTCCCCGCCGCCATCGCGCTGGAGGAAGCCCGCCGCACCGGCGCCGAATCCTCCCTGCCGGAAGCCATCCGCCCCGCCACGCTGGAACAAGGCGTGGCGGTGCAATTCGAACGCGCCCGCCGCAGCGGCGCGGTGCCGCCCGCCGGCTACAAGATCGGCGCCACCACCCAGCGCATGCAGGACTATCTCGGCCTCACCGGCCCCGCCGCCGGCTACATGGTCGCCGCCAACCTGCTCCCGTCCGGCACCCGCATCCCCTATGCCAGCCTGCGCGGCCCCGGTGCGGAATGCGAGATCGGCCTGCGCCTCGCCCAGGACATCCCCTTCGGCCCCTGCACCCAGGAGGCGGCCGCCGCGGCGGTGGGCGAGGTATTCGCCGCCATCGAGATCGTCGAGAACCGCTACGGCACCCCGCCGCTGGGCGACCTCGCCCGCATCGGCACCCCCACCCTGGTGGCCGACCAGGTGTACCACCGCGCCGCCATCCTCTCCGCCGGCCCGGCCAACTGGCGCAGCCTCGACCTCGCCGCCATCCCCGGCCGCGTCGCTGTCGATGGCCTGCAACGCGCCGCCGGCCATGGCCGGGACCTGCTCGGCCACCCACTGGCCGCCCTGGCCTGGCTTGCCGGTTCCCCCACCGCCGCGGCCTTCGGCGGCCTGAAGGCCGGGCAGGTGGTGATGCTCGGCAGCGTCACGCCCCCGATCTGGCTCGACCGCCCCTGCCATGTCAGCGTGGTGTTCGACGGGCTGGGCGAGGCCACCGTCACGCTCACCTGACCCGCCCGCCCCGCCGCCCCCGCGGCTTGTCTTTGGGGGCGGGGTGTGGTGTCTGCCGCGTTGATTCAATGCCCGCTCGCCGGGCGCGTTCCGATTCCGTCCTGAAGCGAGGCCCCCGCCCATGTCCGACTCCGCGACGTACGAGAAGGTCGCCGACATCATCTCGGAGATCTGCGGCATCGACCGCGCCACCATCACGCCGCAGAGCCACGCCATCAACGACCTGGGCATCGACAGCCTCGACTTCCTGGACGTCGCCTTCGCCATCGACAAGGCCTTCGGCATCAAGATGCCGCTGGAGCAGTGGACCCAGGAAGTGAACCAGGGCGGCGTCTACGGCGAGGAGTATTTCGTGCTCGAAGGACTGGCCCGCAACATCGACAAGCTCGTCGCCGCCAAGGGCTGAAGGGCGGCCGCGCGATGCGCCTGGAATACTTCCAGATGGTCGACCGCATCGCGGCGATGGACCTCGCGGCGCGCACCATCGTGGTGGACTGCACCCTGCCGCAGGAAAGCCCGATCTTCGAGGGCCACTTCCCCGGCTACCCGATCCTGCCCGGCGTGCTGATGATCGAGACCATCGCCCAGGCCGGCGGCTGGCTGGTGATGGCCGGGCTGCGCTTCCGCCAGATGGCCTTCCTGGCCAAGGTGTCGGAAGCCAAGATGCGCAGCTTCCTCACCCCCGGCCAGGTGATCCAGGTGGAAGCCACGCAGGAGCACGACGGCTCCGGCTACGCCGTGCTCTCCGGCCGCATCCGCTCCGGCGGCAAGCTGGTGGCCGAGGCCGGCATCACCTATCGCGTGATGGACTTCCCCAACCCGGCCCTGCGCCAAGGGCTGTTCGAGGTCGCCCGCCGCGTGGGCGTGCCCGAGGAGCTGCTCGCCGATGCATGAGCGCGACGCTGTCATTACCGGGATTGGCCTGATCTCCTGCCTGGGCGAAGGCCCGGACGCCCACCGCGCCGCACTGGATGCCCCGGGCGGCTTCGCCCCGGTGGTGGATGGCACGAGCTACGCCCCCTACCCGGTGCACCCCATCGTGGAACTGGCCTGGGACAAGCAGATCCCCAAGCGGCAGGACCAGCGCCAGATGGAAGCCTGGCAGCGCATCGGCACCTATGCCGCCGGTGCCGCGCTGGAACATGCCGGGGTGAAGGGCAATGCGGAGCTGCTGTCCCGCACCCACATGATCGTCGCCGCCGGTGGCGGGGAGCGCGATGCGGCCGTGGATGCCGCCATCCTCTCCGGCCTGCCGAAGGCGGAGAACCCGGCCGCGTTCCTGAACGAGCGCCTGCTGACCGATTTGCGGCCCACGCTGTTCCTGGCCCAGCTCTCGAACCTGCTGGCCGGCAACATCTCCATCGTGCACGGCGTGGTCGGCTCCTCGCGCACCTTCATGGGTGAGGAAGGGGCCGGGGTGGATGCGGTGCGCACCGCCGTGGCCCGCATCCGGGCGGGGCAGGGCGAGCTTTTTCTCGTGGGCGGCTCCCACAACGCCCAGCGGCCCGAAACGCCGATGCACTACGCCATGGGGCACGCGCTGCTCGCGGGGGAGTTCGCCCCCGTTCGTGCCCGCCAGCAGGGCGGCGGCGGGATGGTGCTGAGCGCGCTGGGCTGCTTCCTGGTGATCGAAAGCCGCGCCCATGCCGAGGCGCGCGGCGCCACCGCCATCGCCCGCATTGCCGCCGTGGAGTCTGACCGCTGCAACCGCAGCCCCGGTGCCGCCACCGCCAACGCGCAGCGCCAGCTGGCCGCGATGATGCCTGGCGAGGGGGCCGCCGTGCTCTCTGGCGCCAGCGGCGTGGCCGCGCCGACGCAGGAGGAGTTGGCCTTCCTGGACGGGCTCGGCCTGCCGACCCGCGCCACCGCCACCGCGCTGGGGCATTCCATGGAGCCGAGCTTCGTGGCCAACCTGGCCCTGGCCGCCGATGCCGTCTCGCGCGGCAGCCTGTTCGCCCCACTGGAACCCGGCGAGGCCGCCATGCCCGGCACGCTGTCGCAGGCCCTGGTCACCGCCTGGGGCCACTGGCGCGGCGAGGGCATGGCGCTGGTGACTAAAGCCTAAGGAGGGCGCGATGGCACATACCGATTCCCACGGCCGCCCGATCGTCGTCGTCACCGGCATGGGCGTGCTGACCTCGCTGGGCGAGGGGCAGCGGGACAACTGGGCGAAGCTGACCGGCGGCATCTCCGGCATCAAGCGCATCAGCCGCTTTCCGCTGGACCACATGCGCACCACCATTGCCGGCACGGTGGATTTCGTGCCGGCCGATCCGTTCTGCGCGCCGGAACTCTCCCAGCGCCTGGCCGACCGCGCTGCCGAGGAGGCCATCGCGGAGGCCGGCATCGGCACCAAGGGCAACTTCCCCGGCCCGCTCTTTCTTGCATTGCCGCCGGTGGAGATCGAATGGCCGCAGCGGCAGGCGCTGGCCGCCGCGACTGGCCGCAACGACGGCGTTTCCTATGCCGACCTGATCGCGGTGGCCGACCAGCCGCAGTTTCGCGACACCTATCGCCGCTTCCTGTTCGCCTCGGTGGGCGAGCACCTGGCCGACCGCTTCGGCACCAGGGGCAACCCGATCGCCACCTCCACCGCCTGCGCCTCCGGCGGCACCGCGATCCAGCTGGCCGTGGAATCGATCCGCGCCGGGCTTTCGGACGCCGCGCTGGTGGTGGGCACGGATGCCTCGGTGAACCCGGAATCGCTGATCCGCTTCTCGCTGCTCTCGGCGCTTTCGACCCGCAACGACCCGCCGGAGGGGGCCTCGCGCCCGTTCAGCAAGGACCGCGACGGGTTCGTGATGGCGGAGGGTGCCGGGGCGCTGGTGCTGGAGAGCATGGACCATGCGCTGGCCCGCGGCGCGCGCATCCTGGGCGTGCTGGCCGGCTGCGGCGAGCGGGCGGATGCCTTCCATCGCACCCGTTCCAGCCCGGACGGCAAGCCGGTGATCGCCTGCCTGCATGCAGCACTTGCCGATGCCGGGATCGGGCCGGAGGCGGTGGACTACATCAACGCCCACGGCACCTCCACGCCGGAGAACGAGCGCATGGAGTGGCTCGCCGTTTCCACCGTGTTTGGCGACCGCGCCGGGTCCATCCCGATCTCGTCGAACAAATCCATGATCGGCCACACGCTGACCGCCGCCGGCACGATCGAGGCGGTGTTCAGCCTGCTGACCATCCGCAACGGCCGCATTCCGCCCACCATCAACTATCACGACCCCGACCCCGCGTTGCCGGTGGATTGCGTGCCGAACGTGGCGCGTGACGCCCAGGTCTCCTGCGCCATCTCGAATTCCTTCGGCTTCGGCGGCCAGAACGTGTGCCTGGTGATGCGGGCGGAGCCGGTCTGATGCCGACTGCGCTCGTCATTGGCGGCCGCCGGGGCATCGGCGCCGCGGTGGTCGAGGCACTCGCTGCCGCGGGCTTCGACGTTACCTTCACCCAGCGTTCCGACCCCGAGGGCATGGCGGCGCGGCTCGGCGAATTGCACGCGCGCTTCCCTGGTCGCAGCTTCGCCGCTCGTGCGCTGGACTTGGCCGACCGTGCGGCCGTGGACGGCTTCGCCGAGGAGATCGAGGGCGGTGGGCCGCTCGGGGCGCTGGTGCATGTTGCCGGCACCACCTACGACCAGCTGGCCGCGATCATGGAGCAGGACCCGGCCGAGGCGCTGATGCAGGTGAATTTCTGGTCCTTCGCCCGCCTCGCCCGCGCCGCCGTGCGGCCGATGATGCGGGCACGGAACGGACGGATCATCGCCGTTGGCTCCGTGGTCGGTCAGCAGGCCAGCCAGGGCAATGCGGCCTACGGGGCGAGCAAGGCGGCGCTGGCCTCCTATGTGCGCACGTTGGCGATCGAGAGCGCCAAGCGCGGCGTGACGGTGAACTGCATCGCGCCGGGCTTCGTGGAGACCGAGATGGTCGCCGCCTTCGCCGACTACCGGAAGGCGACCGAGACCCGCGTGCCGGCCGGGCGCTATGCCGCGCCGGACGAAATCGCCGCCGTCGCCGCCTTCCTCGCCTCGCCCGGTGCTGCCTATGTCACCGGCACGGTGATTCCGGTTGATGGCGGGCTGACTGCCTCGCTCGGGATTCCAAGAAGTTAAGCGTGTTCTTTTCTGAAGAAAAGAACCAAAAGACTTTTGTTTGTTTGCAGTGGAGAGGCTGCAGCAGCCTGGCTTACTTCACCTTGGCGTAGATAAAGCAATCGCGCGGCTCGGCACTTATATTGGGGTGGATTGCCCAGCGCCGGGCGACGCCTTCGAAGGTCATTCCCGCTTTTTCCATGACCCTCGCCGAGGCGCGGTTCTCCACGTCGCAGCAGTCCCCGATGCGCCATATGCCGGGCTGCAGCAGGGCCCAGCGACTCACCTCACGCAATGCCTCGGTCATCAGTCCCTGCCCCCAGGCGGACCGGGCCAGGACATAGCCGCAGCCCAACCCGTGCGGCCGTTCCTGCCGCAGGTCGAACGCCCCGATGAGCGCTTCGTCGTGCCGCCTGATCAACACATAGGTTCGCGATGAGGCAGCACGTGTGCAGTGTTGGATGTAGGCGTTGGTATCTTCGAGGCTGCGATGCGGCCGCCAGGTCAGGAACCGGGTTACGTCAGGGTCTTGCGCATATCCATCAAAGATCAGCTGTGCATCGCCCGCCGCGATGGGCCGGAGCGCCAGGCGATCGGTCTGGAATCCATCCGGAAACATTGGATGCGACGTTGCCATGAAAGCGCGGCCTTAAAGTCAAAAAGTCTTTTTGCTTCTTTTTCTTCAGAAAAAGAAGAGTCATTACTTACTCACAACACCCCGGCGTCTGCGTGGCGCAGAAACACGACACCCTGACCTCCGTATCCGCCCGCGCCAGCGCGTAGTCCAGCCGCTGGCGGATGAGCCTGGCTTCCACGGTCTCGCCGCGGGCTTCCAGGCAGGAGAGCAGGCCGCGCAGGGCCCAGACGTTGTCCGGGTGGACCTGGGCGCGGGGCAGGGTGCCGGCGAGGCCGAGGTCTTCGCGGTAGGTGGCTTCGGCTTCGGCGGCGCGGCCCTGTTCCAGCAGCAGGGCGCCGAGGGCGTGGCGCACGGGCTGCATCCAGCCCCAGGGCTCGTCGTAGGGCAGGGCGTCTTCCAGGGCGATGGCGGCGCGCAGATGGGCGAAGGCGGCATCGTGCTCGCCGCGGCGGTAGGCGATTTCGCCTTCCAGCATTTCCTCCGCCACGGCCAGGGCGTCGAGGCAGTTGACGTTGTGCATCCAGCGGGATTTCGGCACGCGCTGCACGGCGGCGCGGAACAGGGCCTGCTCGGCCTCGGCTTCGGGCACGCTGCCGAGGGCCGCGTGGGCGACGCCCTTGGCGTAGTGCATGGTGGCGGTGGTGTTGCAGTAGAGCGCCTGGTCGGCGGGCAGGGGCTGCTCGATGATTTCGCGCCATTTGCCGAAGCGCACCAGCACGTGCTGGCGCACGGAGACGTAGCTTTCGAAGAAATCGGCCATGGGGGGCGAGGGAATGCGCAGCATCGCCTCTGGCATGGTGGTGAGCATTTCGTCGATGGCGGCCAGGGCCGGGGCGAACTGGCCGAGGAACATCGCCCCGTAGGCGGCGAAGTGGTAATTGTGGATGCGGTAGCCGGTGTAGAAGTTCATCGGCCCGGCGCGGTCGTAGAACTTGCGGTCGGCGATGATGGCCTTCTGGTTCCAGTGCATCGTGTCTCGGTAGTGGCCGCACTGGACGTCGATATGGGTGGGCATGTGGACCAGGTGGCCCATGTCTGGCGTGAGTTCCCGCAGGCGGTCGCCGGTGAGGAGCGCCGCTTCGGGCGTGGGGGACATTTCCATCAGGTGGACGTGCAGGTGCAGCAGGCCCGGGTGATCCATGGCACCGGGCACGCGGGCGAAGGCGGATTCCAGCACCTCGCGCGCTTCCAGCGTGCCGGCGCCCTCGGCGGGCAGCCCCGTGCGGAGGTCCCACATCTTCCACGGCGTGATGTTGAGGATGGCTTCGGCGAAGACGGTGCGGATTTCGAGGTCGCGGGTGTTGGCCTTGTGGGCGGCGCGCATGGCGCCGGCGAAGGCGATGTCCCACGGGCGCTGGTCTTCGATCACGTCGCGCTGGGGGTAGCGGGCCTGGATCGCCTCGATCAGGGCGCGTTCGGCGCGGGTGACGGGGCCGGCGAGCTCCAGGGCCCTTCGGCTGGCGTCGTGGGCGCGGGCGAGGGACTTGGCTTTGCCGGCGGGGTCCATCAGCACCCAGGGGTAATTGTAGTTGGGGCCGACGGCGTAGGCGATGCCCCAATGGGCCATGGCGCAGCTGGGGTCGGCGGCCACCGCTTTTTCGAAGCAGGCGACGGCTTCCTCATGGTGGTAGCCGTAGGTCCAGTTCAGGCCGCGATCGAACCAGCGCTGGGCCTCCGCCGAGGCGGTGGTGACCTTCCGGGAGTACGGCCCGAGATCGTAGGGGTAGTCCATGGCGCGTGCTCCCTGGCGGCTGTTGGCGGGCACGCTACGCGGCGGGGTGTGGCGGCGGCAATGGCGCGTGCTTGCCTTCGGGCGGCGGGCTGCGTAGAGCCTGCCGCGACCGCCTAGAGGACGAAGCCATGCGTGCCCTCCAGCTCTTCGGCGACCGCGATGTGCGGCTGGTCGAGCTTGAACCCCCGCCGCCGCCCGGGCCGGGCGAAGCGCAGTTCCGCGTGCGCACGGTGGGGCTGAACCACCTGGATGTGTGGGGCTTCCGCGGCATGGCCTTCGCCAAGCGCAAGCTGCCGCTGACGGTGGCCGCCGAGGCCGCCGGCGAGGTGGTGGCCGTGGGCGAGGGGGTGACGCATCTGCGGCCTGGCCAGCGCGTGGTGCCGTTCGGCGCCATCACCTGCGGCACCTGCCGCGCCTGCCGCGAAGGGCGGGACAATCTGTGCGAGAACGTGGCCGGCGTGCGCGGCTTCCATATCGACGGCTTCGCGCAGGAGCTGACCAACCACCCCGCGCGCCTGCTGGTGCCGGTGCCCGATGCCGTTTCCACCGCCGATGCCGCCTGCGTGACGGTGGCGTACGGGACCGTGGAGCATATGCTGTTCGACAACGCGAAGCTGGAGCCAGGCGAGTGGATCCTGGTGCATGCCGGCGGTTCCGCCATCGGCAGCATCGCCATCCGCATTGCGAAATCCATGGGCTGCACCGTGATCACCACCGTGGGCAGCGCGGACAAGGCGGAGAAGGCGCGCGCCCTGGGGGCGGACCACGTGATCAACTACCGCGAGGACCGGTTCGAGGGCGTGGTGCGGCGCATCACCGGCAAGAAGGGCGTGGACGTGGTGTTCGAACATGTCGGCGCGGACACCTGGCAGGGCTCGCTGCTTTCCATGAAGCGCGGCGGGCGGCTGGTGACGTGCGGGGCGACCTCTGGGCCCAGCGGGAGCATCAACCTGATGCAGCTGTTCCAGCAGCAGTACCGGATCACGGGGAGCTTCGGGTGCCGGGTGGCGAACATGGTCTCGGCGCTGGACCGGATTGCCTCGGGCGTGCGGCCGGTGATCGATACCGAATACACGCTGGAGACCTACGGGGAGGGGCTGGGGCGGATGGAACACAGGGATGTGTTCGGGAAGATCCTGGTCAGCCTCTGAAGCAAGCACGTATGTTCTTTTTTGAAAAAAAGAACCAAAAAACTTTTGTTCGTTCGCTGGATCGGGCGCGAGCGAATAAAAGTCTTTTTGCTTCTTTTTCTTCAGAAAAAGAAGAGTCTTGCTGATGATCGACCGTATCCTGGGTGGCCTCGTAGGGGGCATCCTCTCCCTGTTGCGCCGCATGTCGCCGGAGCGGGCCTCCGATTTCGTGGGTGGGATGGCGCGGCGGATCGGGCCGCTGTTGCCGGAGCATCGCGTGGGCCGGCGGCAGCTCGCCGCGAGTTTTCCGGAGAAGGACGCCGCCTGGGTGGAGGCGACGCTGCGCGATGCCTGGGAGAATTTGGGGCGCGTGGCGGGCGAGTATGTGCACCTGGATCGCATCTGGGATTACGACGAGAACCATCCGCTGGCCGGGCGCATCACCACCGATGCGCGCGAGGTGCTGGAACGGCTGCGCGATGACGGGCAGCCGGCGCTGCTGTTCACAGCGCATTTGGCCAACTGGGAGCTGCCGGCGGTGGCGGCGCAGCGCCATGGCTTGCCGACGGCGGTGCTGTATCGCATGCCGAACAACCGCAGCGTGGCCGCACAGATCGAGGCCATTCGGGGGCCTTTGATGGGGCGGTTGATCTCGTCCCGCCGGTCCGGCGCGTTCGAGATGGCGGCGGCGCTGGAGCGCGGTGAGCACCTGGGCATGCTGGTGGACCAGTTTTTCGGCCGTGGGGAGACGATCACCTTCTTCGGGCGGGAGACGAAGGCGAACCCCACCCTGGCGCGCCTGGCCAAGCGGTATGATTGCCCGGTGTATGGGGTGCGGGTGATCCGGCGGCCCGGGCTGCGCTTCCATGTGACGACCACCGGGCCGCTCGATCTGCCGCGCAATGCCGAGGGCGAGATCGATGTGCGGGGGGCGACCCAGATGATCAACACGGTGATCGAAGGCTGGGTGCGCGAGGAGCCTTCCCAATGGCTGTGGTTTCACCGGCGCTGGAGACAGTAGCTTCAACGCTGCCCCGCATCGCTACCGCTTGAAGCCGGCCGGGCCTTCTGCGAGCGTTCGGACAACGCCAAAGCAGGAGGAAACGCACGGCATGGCCAGCCAGGCCACATTGCCGCGGCCGGCCGACAACGCGCGGGTGCCGTTCCTGGCGCCGTTCGGCAACCGTAGCTACCGGGTGATGTTCCCGGCCGACCTGCTGACCTCCTGGGCCTTCGAGATGGAGACCCTGATCCTCGGCTGGTATATCCTGGTCGAGACGCAGTCTGTGGTGTGGCTGACGGTGTTCGGCTCCCTGCAGTTCCTCGGCACGCTGATCGCGCCGCTGTATGGCGTGGGGTGCGACCGGATCGGGGCGCGCAACATGCTGTGCCTGATGCGCGGGCTGTATGTGGCGCAGGCCACGCTGTTGGCGGTGTTCGCGCTGACGGGCGTGATCACGCCGATCCATGTGGTGTGCGTTGCCGTGGTGATGGGGCTGGTGCGGCCCTGCGACCTTTCGGTGCGCAACACGCTGATCGGCGGGCTGATGTCGCCGGCGCAGCTGATGGGGGCGGTGAGCATTTCCCGCACCACGATGGATTCCGCGCGCATCATGGGCGCGCTGGTGGGGGCGGCGATCTTTGCGCTGCTGGGGCTGGGGCCGGCCTATGTGATGATCGCCGTGTTGTACCTGGTGAGCCTCGGCCTGAGCCTGTGCATCGCCAACCCGGCCCGCGCGAAGGCAGATACGCAGGCTTCGCCGTTTCGCGAGGTGTGGGAGGGGTTGGGCTATGTTGCCGCCACGCCGCGGCTGCTGGCGGCGATGGTGATCGCGTTCCTGGTGAATTTCTGCGCTTTCCCACTGTCGGGCGGGCTGCTGCCCTATGTGGCGCGGGACATTTACGGCATGGGGCAGGGGGGGCTGGGCTTCCTGGCAGCGGGCTTCGCCTCTGGCGGGCTGATCGGCTCCCTGCTGCTGGGCACGGCGGCGCGCGCCATTCCGGCCGGGCGGGTGATGATCAGCTTCACCTTCGTCTGGTACGTGATGCTGCTGATGTATGCCCATACCAGCGTGCCGCAGCTGGGGATTCCGTTGCTGATGCTGGCCGGATTCATGCAAAGCTTCAGCATGGTGCCGATGGCCGTGATGCTGCTGCGCAGTACCGAGCCGCGCTTCCGCGGCCGGGTGATGGGGGTGCGTATGCTGGCGGTGTACAGCATGCCGCTGGGCCTGCTGCTGGCCGGGTGGATGATCGCGAAGTTCGGCTTCGTCACCACCGCCACGGCCTATTGCCTGTTCGGCCTGCTGGCCACCGGCGGGATCGCGCTGGTGTGGCGCCGCCACCTGTTCCCGCTTTCGGCGCCGGCCAATGCGCGTTGAGCGGCTGTTGCCGGCAGCCGCGCTGGGCGGGCTGGCGCTGCTGTATCTCGCGCTGTTCCGGCCCGGGCTTTCGGTGATGGGGGGCGGGGATTTCGCGCTGTATCTCGCCCATGCCCAGGCGATGGTGCAGGGGCGCGGCTATGCCGACACGGGTTTCGTGTTCAACCCGGCCAACGCCATCATGTCCCCGGCCGCCTACCCGCCCGGCCTGCCGCTGCTGCTGGCGCCGGTGGTGGCGGTGTTCGGGCTGGATGGCACGGCAGTGAAGCTGCTGATGCTCGCGGTGCTGCTGGGGATGCTGTGGGGGCTGCATCGGTTGGCGGAACCCACGCTCGGCCCGCGCTGGAGTGCGGTGCTGGTGCTGGCCGCAGGCCTCTCGCCCGCGATCCTGATGCGGCGGGATGCCGTGGGCTCCGACATCGTGTTCGCCGCCTGGTGTTACCTCGCGCTGCTGGGCGCGCGTGGCGGGCCCGTGCTGCTGGGCCTCGGCGTGGCGATGGCGCTGCTCACGCGCTCCATCGGCCTGGTGCTGGCCGTGGCGCTGGCGCTGGACCTGCTGTTCCGGCCCGGCCCGATGCGCCGCCGCCTGGCGCCCGCGCTGCTGGCCGGCGTGGCCGTGGCCGTGGTGGGATCGCTGTGGCTGCGCGTGGACAACGCCACCTACGCCGGATACTTCGACCGGCTTTCCGCCACCGGCCTGGTGCGGCACCTCGCTTCCGCCGCGCAGGCCTATGCCTTTGCGGTGGTGGAGCTGTTCGGCCTCAGCTTCGGGCGGCTGGCGAATGGGCCGGTGTTGCTGGCGCTGCTGGGGCTGATCGGCTGGGGGCTGTGGCGCCACCTGCGCCGCGGGCCGGATGCGGTGGTGATCTTCGTGCTGCTCTACGGCGCCGCCCTGATCGCCTACCCCGTGCACCTGGAGCCGACGCGCTACGCCCTGCCGATCCTGCCGCTGCTGCTGTGGCTGGCGCTGGAGCCGCTGCGCCGGCTGCCATCCGCAGCCGTGCTGGGCGGGCTCGCCGTGCTCTATGGGCCGTTCTACTGGCAGCACGACGCCCGCGCCCAGGCGCCCATCACCGCCGACAGCGCCGAGTTCCAGGCCCTGCTGGCCGAGCTGCGCGAGAACCCGCCCGGCACCCGGCTGATCGCCCGCAACCCGCGCATCTTCGCGCTCTACGCGGGCCTGCCCAGCCACACCTGGCCCGAAACCCTGACGCCCGAGGGCTGGCGCGCCACGCTCGCCACCTATCGCCCGGCCTATGTGATCGAGGAACGCTGGCAGACCAACGAGGAAGCCACCACCCTGGCCGCGCTGGTGGCCACCTATCCCGTTTCGTTCGAGAACGCGGCCTATCGCCTGCGCGCTATTCCCGCTGCAGCAGTTGGTCGTTGATGAAGCTGGCCAGGCCATGCGCCCGGAAATCCCGGCGCAGCGCCTCCTCATCATACTCGTCGCGCACCCAATCGAGGAACGGCAGCCGACCCTCGGCCTCCGCCTGGTAGCGCAGGAAGAACGCATCCAGGATCCCCGGGGGCGCGCGGCGGACATGCCCGAAGCGCAGCGACAACTGCCCCAGCGCATCGGCCGCCGTGCCGCCCCCGAACATCAGCACCAGGCCTGAGGCCAGGCCGGCCCGGTCCGCGCCCGATTTGCAGTGCATCAGCACCGGGGTTTCCACCGTGCGCCAGATCTCATGGAACCGCAGGATCCGGTCCCGGTGCGGTGCGCCCCGGCTCTCGAACGGCATGTACACGTGGTTCACGCCCAGCCGCGCCGCCGTCGCGCGCGACAACGCATCCGACCCGCATTCCCGCGGGCCCCGCAAATTCACGATCGTCCGCAGCCCAATCCGCCGCACCCAACCGCCAATCCGCCACGGCAAAGGATGGCTGGCCCGATACCACTGGCCCGGCACCACCACGGCAAAATTGCGCCACACCGTGCGCAACACGGCATGATCCACCCACAACGAATTCATCCACGCCGCAAACGGCCGCCCGTCGAACCTCATGCCGGCCTCCTGGAAAGGAAGGCCAGGGCTTTCGCCCCGGACCCCAAGCAGGGGCTTTGCCCCTGCACCCCACTGGGGCCGGCGGCCCCAGACCCCTTTCGCTTTTTGCCCATGGCGATGAGGGGATTATCCGGATCATTGATCCGGATAAGCCCCCCATCGCCATGGGCAAACAAATGTGGGTCCAGGGACCTCAGGTCCCTGGTGGGGGTGTCGGGGGCAAAGCCCCTGACCGGGTCCAGGGCAGAGCCCTGGCCTTGCTTCCCCCGGAAGGCCGTCGTCAGCCTTCGCGCTCGACCATCAGGGCCTTGATTTCGCCGATGGCTTTGGCGGGGTTCAGGCCTTTGGGGCAGGTTTGGGTGCAGTTCATGATCGTATGGCAGCGATACAGCTTGAACGGGTCTTGCAGCGCGTCCAGGCGGGCGCCGGTGGCTTCGTCGCGGCTGTCGGCGATCCAGCGGTAGGCGGCCAGGAGCACGGCGGGGCCCAGGAAGCGGTCGCCGTTCCACCAGTAGCTGGGGCAGGCGGTGGAGCAGCAGAAGCACAGGATGCATTCCCACATGCCGTCCAGCTTGGCGCGCTCTTCCTTGGACTGCAGGCGCTCGCCATCCGGCGGGGCCGGCGTATCGGACTTGAGCCAGGGCTCGATGGAGCGCAGCTGGGCGTAGGCCTGGCTGAGATCGGGCACCAGGTCCTTCACCACCGGCATATGCGGCAGCGGGTTGATCTTCACGTCCCCGGCCACTTCCTCGATCGGCTTGAGGCAGGCGAGCGTGTTGGTCCCGTCGATGTTCATCGCGCAGGAGCCGCAGATCCCCTCGCGGCAGGAGCGCCGGAAGGTGAGGGTGGGATCGACCTCGTTCTTGATCTTGATCAGCGCGTCCAGAACCATCGGGCCGCACGCGTCGAGATCGATCTCGTACGTGTCGGTGCGCGGGTTCTGCCCGTCATCCGCGCTCCAGCGGTAGATGTTGAACGAGCGCACGTTCTTCGCCCCGGCGGGGGCCTTGTGGGTCGTGCCGGGCTGAACGCGGCTGTTGGCGGGCAGCGAGAAGTTGGCCATCTGGTGTTCGACGCCTTCCGATCAGTACACGCGCTTCTTCGGCGGGAAGACCTGAACCTCGTTGGTCAGGGTCTGCATCTTCACGCCGCGATAGTCGAGCTTCACCTCGCCGTGGTCGTTGCACCAGGCCAGGGTGTGCTTCATCCAGTTTTCGTCGTCACGGTCCGGGAAGTCGTCATGCGCCTGGGCGCCGCGGCTTTCCTTGCGGGCTTCGGCGCCGACCATGGTGGTCATGGCGTTGCCCATGAGGTTCTGGAGCTCCAGGGCCTCCATGAGGTCGGAGTTCCAGACCAGCGACCGGTCGGAGACGGACATGTCGTCCATGCCCTTCCAGACCTTCTTCATCTTGCCGACGCCTTCGATCATGCTGTCGCTGCTGCGGAACACCGCGGCATGGGCCTGCATGCTGCGCTGCAGGGTGTCGCGCAGCTCGGCCACCTTGGTGCCGCCCTTGGCGTGGCGGGTGCCGTCGAAGCGATCGAGGCTGGCCTCGCCGGCGCGGGCCGGCAGGGGGGCCTGGCTGGCGCCGGGCTTCACCACCTCCGCGGCGCGATGGGCGGCGGCGCGGCCGAACACCACGAGATCGAGCAGGGAGTTGGTGCCCAGGCGGTTGGCGCCATGCACGGACACGCAGGCGGCCTCGCCCACGGCCATCAGGCCGGGCACGATCCCGTCGGGGTTGTCCTTGGTCGGGCGCAGCACTTCGCCGTGGTAGTTCGTCGGCACGCCGCCCATGTTGTAGTGCACGGTGGGCAGCACGGGGATTGGCGCCTTGGTCAGGTCCACGCCGGCGAACACGCGCGCGGTCTCGGAAATGCCCGGCAGGCGCTCGTTCAGGATGTCCGCCCCCAGGTGTTCCAGGTGCAGCAGGATGTGGTCCTTGTTCGGCCCGCAGCCGCGCCCGGCGTTGATTTCCAATGTCATGGAGCGGGAGACCACGTCGCGCGAGGCGAGGTCCTTCGCCGTCGGCGCGTAGCGCTCCATGAAGCGCTCGCCCTCGGAATTGGTGAGGTAGCCGCCCTCGCCGCGCGCGCCTTCGGTGATCAGGCAGCCGGCGGGGAAGATGCCGGTGGGGTGGAACTGCACGAATTCCATGTCCTGCACGGGCAGGCCGGCGCGCAGCGCCATGCCGGAGCCGTCGCCGGTGCAGGTGTGGGCGGAGGTGCAGGAGAGGTATGCACGGCCATAGCCGCCGGTGGCCAGCACCACGGACTGGGCGCGGAAGCGGTGCATCGTGCCGTCTTCCAGGTTCCAGGCCATCACGCCGCGGCAGGCGCCTTCCTCGTCCATGATCAGGTCGAGGGCGAAGTATTCCACGAAGAACTCAACTTCGTGCTTCAGGCTCTGCTGATACAGGGTGTGCAGGATGGCGTGGCCGGTACGGTCGGCGGCAGCGCAGGCGCGCATCGCCGGGGCCTTGCCGTATTCCGTCATGTGGCCGCCGAAGGGGCGCTGGTAGATCTTGCCGTCCTCGGTGCGGCTGAACGGCACGCCGAAGTGCTCCAGCTCATAGATCGCCGGGATCGCCTCGCGGCACATGTATTCGATGGCGTCCTGGTCGCCCAGCCAGTCCGACCCCTTCACGGTGTCGTACATGTGCCAGCGCCAATCGTCCTCGCCCATGTTGCCGAGGGCGGCGCCGATGCCGCCCTGGGCGGCCACGGTGTGGCTGCGGGTGGGGAACACCTTGGTGATGCAGGCGGTCTTGAGCCCCGCCGCGCCCATGCCAAGCGTGGCGCGCAGGCCGGAGCCGCCGGCGCCCACCACCACCACGTCGTAGGTGTGGTCGATCACGTTGTAGGCGCCGAGGGAAGGTTTGGTCACCGCGTTCATGTTCGTCCTGTCGCCGGCCGTCCGGCTATCCTTGGGGTCAACCCGTGAAGGCGAGCTTGAGCACCGAGATCGCGGAGGCCAAGCCCAGCAACCATGCCACGCCCTTCGCAACCATCAGCCACGCGATCCGGGGCCGCTCATCGTGGATGTAGTCCTCGATGACGGTTTGCACACCCAGGTACATGTGATGAAACAGCGCGGCGATGGTGGCCAGCAGCAGCGTGGCCGTGATCGGGCCGCCGGCCCAGGCCGCAACCTGCGCCCGCGTGGCGCCCTGCAGCCCGATCATGCTGCCCAGCATCCACAGCGTGAGCGGAATCAGCGCCAGCGAGGTGGCCTTCATCGCCCACCAATGTGCGGTGCCGCTTTTCGCAGCGCCCAGGCCACGCGCACGCCCCAGCATGGAGCGGCGGATGGCGATCTCGGGTCCCTTGGTGTCGGCCATGCTCGGAGCCCTTCAGCGAACGGCGAAAATCACGATCCAGGTCAGCACCGACAGCACCACGGTGGCTGCCAGCACCAGCTTGCCGGTGAGATGCACCGTCGGCAGTTCGAAGCCGTACCCGGCATCCCAGAACAGGTGCCGGATGCCGGCGCAGAAATGGTACCACAGCGCCACGGTCCAGCCGAACAGCAGCAGCATCCCGAACCAGGAGCCGATGAAGCCGCTCGCCGTCGCATAGGCGGCATCGGAGGTGGCCGCGGCCACCAGCCACCACACCAGCATCAGCGTGCCCACGGAAAGGGCCACGCCGGTCACGCGGTGGAAGATCGAAAGGGCCGAGGTGATCTGGGGCTTATACACCTGCAAATGCGGCGACAGCGGCCGGCGCACCAGCTTGCCGTCGGAGGTCTTGCCCACCATCAGCGCGTCGCGCACATCCGCCATGTATCGACTACTCCCAGGCCCCCGGAATCGGTTCCGGGTCCATACTCTTGCGCTCGGCCAGGGTCAACGCGACCCTGGCGGCTTCAGACGCTCAGGCGGCTTTCTTCAGCAGCCCCTGCGCCACCATCGTCTCGGCGATCTGCACCGCGTTCAGTGCCGCGCCCTTGCGCAGGTTGTCGCTGACGCACCAGAACGCCAAGCCGTGCTCCACGGTGGGGTCGATGCGGATGCGGCTGACATAGGTGTCGTCCTCGCCGGCGCATTCCAACGGGGTCATGTAGCCACCGTCCTCGCGGGTATCCATCACCCGCACGCCCGGCGCATGGCGGAACGCGGCGCGCGCGCCCTCCACCGTTACCGGGTTCTCGAATTCCACGTTCACCGCCTCGGAATGGCCGATGAACACCGGCACGCGCACGCAGGTGGCGAACACCTTGATGTCCGGGTCCAGGATTTTCCGGGTCTCGGCCACCATCTTCCACTCTTCCTTGGTGGAGCCGTCATCCATGAAGCGGTCGATATGCGGGATCACGTTGAAGGCGATCTGCTTGGTGAATTGCTGCGGCACGATCTGGTCGTGCACCAGCGAACGGCGCGCCTGCAGCAGCAGCTCGTCCATCCCTTCCTTCCCCGCGCCGGAGACGGACTGGTAGGTGGAGACCACCACGCGCTTGATCTTGTACTTGTCGTGCAGCGGCTTCAGCGCCACCACCATCTGGATGGTGGAGCAGTTCGGGTTGGCGATGATGCCGCGCTTGATCTTCAGCAACGCCTGCGGGTTCACCTCCGGCACCACCAGCGGCACATCGTGGTCCATGCGGAAATGGCTGGTGTTGTCGATCACCACGCAGCCGGCGGCAGCCGCACGCGGCGCATGCACGGCGGAGATGGAGGCACCTGGGCTGAACAGGCCGATATCCCAGCCGGTGAAATCGAAGGTCTCCAGGTTCTTCACCTTCAAGACCTTCTTATCGCCGAAGGAGATCTCCTGCCCGACGGAGCGCGCGGAGGCCAGGGCCACCACTTCGCTCACCGGGAAGTTGCGCTCCACCAGCGTCTTGATCATCTCGCGGCCCACCGCGCCGGTGGCACCCACAACTGCGACCTTGTAGGCCATGTTCCATTCTCCAGTCTGCTGCAGCGCAGAACGCTGCCGTGTTCCGGCGGCGATCAATCGCTGTCTGCCAACCCGGCCGGCCCGCCCGACATAGGGCTGCCAGCGTCGCTCGATATCGGGCCGTTCATAGCAGCCTTTGGCGCAGGCTCAACTGTTGGTCCACCCAGGTGTTGGTCCACCCAGGATGGGGGCTCAAGGCCCGCGTCGCTCTCCGATCAGAACCAGATTGCTGATCCAGCCCAGCAGGCGCGGGGAGGCGAACCGGAACTGCCAGTCTGGATGCCGTGCCGAAAGCCCCGCCAGCTCCCGCCGGGTCATCAGGTTCAGGTTTTCCTCGCGCGCGAAGAACGGCATACCCAATGCCCGGAACACGGCGCGGCCCCAGGGCTTGGGCAGCCAGTGCACCAGCGGAAGCTGGGTGTGGAATTCGATCGGATACCAACGATTGGGCGTGGTCAGGCACACGCCGCGGCGCGCCACGCGCAGGCATTCCGCCAGCATCCGGCCCTGGTTCTCCAGGCTGCCGACATGCTCCAGCACGGCGGAGGAATGCACCAGGTCGAAGCTTCCGGACTCGAAGGGCAGGTCCAGCGCGTTCGCCGTGACGAACCGCACCCCGGGGTAAAGGGTTTCCAGGAACTGGGCGTCATCCAGCCCGCAGGCGGTGATGCGGTGCTTGTGGGGATAAAGCCGCTCGAAATAGTTCGACGACGTGTAGCTCTGGTCCGACGTTACCCCCACATCCGCCACGGTTTCCGCCGCGGTGGGGCGCAGTTCGCGCATGAAGCTTTCGAACATGTGCTCCCGCATTCGCGTCGCCACGCGGATCGACAGCGAATCCGCGCCGGCCATGTTGTACTGCGCGTTCGGCGCGCTATCGTTCATGTGCAAAGGTCCAGGATTTCAGCAGGGTGTAATTGAGGCACGCCACCAGCACGGCAATGGCGATGAACGCGAACCAGGGCCGGGCCCGGATCGCGTTGGCGAACAGCTCCGCGCCCAGTATCGCGACCCCGTTGCTGATCGCCTGGGTTGCCAGATACCGCGTGAAGGCACTGCGATGGGCGCGGCGCGATTGGAATGTCAGTCCGCGCTGCAGCAGGTAGGTGGGGGGCAGCACGATCGCCAGGGCCAGTACCACCGCCAGGCTCGGGCGCAGTTCCAGCCCGGATGTGAACAGCACGCCGAGCGCCGTGTAGGCCGCCGCGCTGCCGCCACCCACCAGCAGAAACAGCGCGATCTCCCGCCCCCGGCCCTCCACCCTCAGCATGCGCCGCCCCGCCGCGTCAGTTTGCCGCCGGGTCTGGTGTGCCGCGGATACCCAGCAGGGCTGCGAAGAATGCGCCATAGACAACCTGCATCGCCGTCAGCACCAGCACCGCCGATGGAATGACCAGGCGCATCGTGTGGGTCGGGTTCAACGAGCCGAACCGGGCTGATTGCCACTCGCCCAGCGCATAGACGCCCAGCAGGACGCCTGCGATCAGCATCAGGCCGCCAAGGATCAGGCCGCGTTCCAGCGTCGTGCGGGCGAGAACGGCGGAGAACCCGGGATCGGGCGGCACGATCCGCTCCCGGGCACCATAGATCTTGGCGAACACCCAGAACAGGATCGCCTGCACCCCCAGCACCACCGCCATGCCGGCATACAGCATGGTGTGTATGCCAAAGCCGATGCCGGCAAAGAATTTCTCGCCACTCATCAGGCCAACCATCACCAAAGCGCCCAGCGCCGCAAACGCCATGCCGGGATACAGGAACAGCCAGCGTGGCGAGAAGATCAGCAGGAACCGCAGGTGCCGCCAGCCATCGCGCCAACTGCGCAGATGGGGCGGGCGCGAGCGCCCGTCGGGGGAGAGCGTGGTGGGCACCTCCGTGATCCGCCGGCGCTGGATGGTCGCCTTCACCACCATCTCGCTGGCGAACTCCATCCCGGGGGCGGACAGCCCCAGCGACAGCATTGCCGCGCGGTCGAATCCGCGCAGGCCACAATGAAAGTCCCCGCAGGGGCTGCGGAAGAACACCCGGCCCACCATGGTCAGCACCGGATTGCCCAGGTAGCGATGCAGCGCCGGCATCGCGCCCGGCTTGATCCCACCCTTGAACCGATTGCCCATCACCAGCTCGTAGCCATCGCGCAGCTTGGCGACGAACTGGTCCAGGTCGGAGAAGTCGTAGCTGTCGTCGCTGTCGCCCATGATCACGAACCGGCCGCGGGCCGCCCGGATGCCGCCGATCAGCGCTGCGCCGTAGCCGCGCGCCGCGATGTCCACCACCCGGGCGCCATGCTCGCGCGCGATCTGCTGGGAGCCGTCCGTGCTGCCGTTGTCGGCGATCAGAACCTCTCCGGCGATCCCGCTGCGTGCCAGGTACGAACGAGCCTTGTCGACGCAGATCGCCAGAGTCTCTGCCTCGTTGAGGCAGGGCATGAGGATCGTAAGCTCGATCTCCGCCGAGGTGTCGGCCATGGCAG
The DNA here is from genome assembly GCA_947460455.1 of Rhodospirillales bacterium. Taxonomy (GTDB): domain Bacteria; phylum Pseudomonadota; class Alphaproteobacteria; order Acetobacterales; family Acetobacteraceae; genus CAMDGX01. The sequence goes on from CANHKG010000018.1 coordinate 23,984, forward strand.
TCGCGGTGTTCACGCTGTCTCCAGCTCCTGCATACACCTGCGGTTCTCCACTCGCGAGATGAACTCGGCCGGCGGGATCGTCTCTACCCCGTGGCGGCTTGCTTTGCCGGACTTTCTTGCCGCTTTGGCGTTCGGAATGCAAATTAACCGACAGTTTACGCAGATCGAAGCACCGGGTCTCGCGGCCTGGGCCATGCGATCGGAGGTTTCAGGCCAGCAGGATCAGGCGCCCCACGACGGAACCGCCTGCTTCTCCTCCAATAGCCCCCATACCCTGATGGCACCCCGCGCAGACCCTGTACTGATCCGGAGCTTCGGCCCGTCCTGGGCGACCAGGGGTCAATTGCCCCCCAAGGTGCGCGGGGCGCTCAGGGCAATCAGCGCATCGCGCTGCAACGGCCGCCCCGCATGGTCGGCGATCCGCCACACCGTAACCGGCCGGCCCGGTGGGCCATCGCGATAGATCACCTGCCAGCGCTCGGGCTGGCTGGCGGCCACGTCTGCAACCTGGACGATGTGGTCCCACGCCCGACGGTTGAGCGACGGTGGCGATGCCTGATGGATCACGAACTGGATGCCGTAGCGGTCCACTTCGCGCGCCACCTCGGTAAGGGTGGCGAAGCGCGGCTCGTAGTCGCGATTGTTGTAGCCGCCGCCGCCTAGCAGGCGTGAGCCGCGCACTGCGAAAAGGCTGGGCCGGCGCTGGTCGCCCATTGCCAGTTCGGCGATCATGTTTCCTTCCGTGTTGCCGTCCAACGCCAGCAGCACGGAGCGGTTGGCGCCCAACTCCTGCGTCCAGATAAAGCGCGCTGCCTCCAGCATGCCGTCATGTGGGCGTGGCGCCATCGGAACGACGGTGGCGCTGCTGCCGGCCAGCAGCAGCGCGGCAGCGGCATGTGCCGGCAGCGCCGAGCCGTCCACCCGCATCGCGCCCCCGGTGCGGAGGTCGAGCCACAGCATGGCCTGGCGCAGCGCGTGCCACGCCAGGAAAATGGCCGGAGGAATGGCCGGGGCGACATAGCGTTCCTGCAACTCGGCGGGCACGAGCGCCTGGAATACCACATAGGCCAGCATCAGCGCCGCCATGCCGGCCTCGGCCGGGCCAGGGCGTCGGGTGATCAGCACCAGCCCGAAGCCCAGGACTGCCAGCAGCACGGTCGACCAGCCCAGCCCTTGCACCAGGTAGCCAAGATTGGCTGGCGCCGCGATGGCGGTGTAGGCCCAGCCCCAGGGATGCCGCCAGCCCTGCGCCACCATGTCGTAGGTGAACCACGTCCACGGCCCTGCCAGGATTGCCACCAGCACCGCGGGCGCCCAGAACGAGGCCCTCCGTATAAGGTCCAGGCGCCGCCCGATCAGTACCGCCAGCGGAGGCACCAGCGCCAGCGCCGCCGCATTGCCCTTGATCAGCAGCGCCGCGGAGGCTGCGATACCGAAGGCCAACCCCCAGCCGACGGCACCGCTGCGCAGATAGGCGACATAGGCGGCCCCGGCGGCGAGGCTGCACAGGGCGATCGGCATGTCGAGCATCAGCGCCGCGGTGGAATCCACCACGATCGGACCCGCCGCGAACAAAGCCGCCGCCAGCAGGCCTTGCGCCCGGCCGACATGCGTCCCGACGAGGTGGAACAGCAGCATCCCGGTCACGGCTGTCACGGCCGCCGGCAGCACCAGAATGGAGGCCCGGGAGGTGGAGAATAGCAGCATCCACGCCCCTTCCACGATGTAGTACAGCGGCCCCCAATGGCCAACGCCGATCAGCGGGTAGTGGCTGTGATAGCTGCGCAGATAGTCGAGCGGCGGCACCCAGCCCTGGGACAGAAGCGCCAGCGCGTAGTCGCGGAAGAACAGCCCGGTCACGTAATGCGATGCATCATCGTCGGTGAAGTCGCGCGTGTAGGCGCCGCCGAGCCATTGCAACGCCACCGACAGGCCGAGCAGCACCACAAAGGCCATCCCCAAGACTGGCCAGGAGGGGCGCTGCGGCCGCAGCAGCGCACGCAAGGCCTCTGTCGGTCTCACCGCAGCGTTCCGCACAGCGTGGCCATCACGCCGATCCATTGCTGCGCTTCCACGATCCCCGGGCACTCGAACGCAATCCCGCGCGGCCCGGTCCGCTCCGCGCCAGGCACCGCCCCGCAGAGATCGGCCATCGCCACCGTCGCCAGATCCACCTCCAACCGGCACGGCGGCGGGATCACATAGGGCGTGCAGGAAGGAATCGCCCGCACCGCCTGTGCCGCCCCCTCGCGGATGCGGGCGCGCGCCATCTCCGGCGACAGCGCCCGGGCGGATCGATGGCCCAGCGCCGTTTTCACCTGCACCATCACGGAACCGGGGAAGGTCTCGTGGCACTGCTCCGCCAGCCGGTCATCCCCGGTCAGCAGCGCCACCGGCACGCTGAGGCTGCCGGCATAGGCGCCATACAGCGTTGCTTCCGCCGTCTCGATGCCGTTGATGCGGATGCCCTGGAAGGCAAAGCCGCTGACGGTATGGGAAAGCACGCCGTGCCGCCCGGCCCCGGAATGGTAGCCGGTGAAGAACACCGCATCGAAGCTTCCATCCAGCCCCGCCGTCATGTTCATCGGCTTCGGCCGGCCGATGATGCACTCCGCCCGCTGGTCCATGTCCTCCGGGATCAGGTTCACCATCGGCCCGTGGCTGTCGTTCACCAGCACGTAGGTGGCCCCGCCATCGAAGGCCCCGGCGATCGCCGCGTTCACCTCCTGCGTCATCAGCCGCCGTGCCCGTTCGTATTCCGGGTTCCCGGGCGTGCCCTGCTGGGCGTTCACCACGCCCGCCACGCCTTCGATATCCGCCGAGATGAAGATCCGCATCGCCCGCCCCTTTATAAGGAATCCGCCAAGCCCGGCCGCACATGCCCCGCCCGCCCCACCGTGGTGGGGGAAGCCGCCAGCGCATCCAGCACCGCTTCCTGCGTCGCCTCGGCCGCGGCCTCGAACAGCAGGTCGATTTTTCCCTCCGCGATCGCGCGCATCGGCAGGATGTCTGCCTTGCCGTCATGCGGCACCCGGTTCGCGGTGGTGAAGCCCAGGAACACGTCGCCGCTGCCATGGCCATAGAAGCTGCCCACCCGCGCCAACCCGGCGCCGGCGCGGCGGATCACCCGCTGCAACTGCCGGTGCTCCAGCGGCACGTCGGTGGCGATCACCACGATCACCGAGCCGCGCTCCGGCATCGCCTCCACCTTCGGCGGCGCCACCACGCGCCCGTCGGGCAGCAACAGATCCCCCGCCCGCCCGAAATTCGCCAGCACCAGCACGCCGAGATGAAACGCCGCCTTGTCCAGCCGCACCAGGCGCGATGCACTGCCGATCCCGCCCTTGAAGCCGAAGCAGCTCATGCCCGCCCCGGCGCCCACCGCGCCCACGTCGAACGCCTCGGTGGTGGCATCCAGCGCCGCCAGCGCATCCGCCTCCGTCACCGCCAGGGCCTGGATATCGTTCAGATACCCGTCATTGCACTCGCCCACCACGGGGTTGACGGTGCTGGTCTGCCGCCCGATGCGCGGGTTCTCCGCCACCGCCCGCCGGATCAGCGCCGTGCCGCAGGTGCCGACCGAGAGCGTGTTGGTCAGCAGGATCGGCGTTTCCAACTGGCCCAGCTCGTCCACCTGCATCAGCCCGATGCTCTTGCCGAACCCGTTCAGCACATGGCTCGCCGCCACCGGCTTGTCGCGGAAGATGTCCCCGGCATGCGGGCGGATCGCCGTCACCCCGGTGCGGATGTCACCATCCACAAGAGTACAGTGGCCCACGGTCACGCCCGGCACGTCGCTGATGCGGTTGAGCCGCCCCGGCGGCAGTTTTCCACAGGTCAGCCCCAGGTCGCGCGCGCGTGCAGGTGTCATGGCACCGTTGTCGCAATGCCGGCGGGCCGAGGCAAGCCATCCGCCTGCCCCGCCGCCGGCAGGCGCCGGCGCAGGAACCCCGCCACCACCTCGATGGAGCCATGCTGCATCAGGTCGGTATGCCCGCCTTCCGCCGCCACCCACAGCTCGGCGCCGGGCGCTGCGGCGTGGATCGCATGGCCCATGTCCGGCGGCACCACCACGTCGCGCGCGCCCACCAGCACCAGCACCGGGCTGCGGATCGCAGGCATGTGCACCAGGGAGTCGAACCGGTCGCGCATCAGCGCCTCCACCGGCGCGAACGGGTAGCGTCGCTTGGCCACCGCGGCGACGGAGGTATAGGGAGTCTCCAGCACCACGGCCCCCAGCCGCTCCCGCGCCGCAAGCCACGTCGCCAGGCCGCTACCCAAGGACTCCCCCCACAGCACGATCCGCCCATCCGGGATGCCGCGCCCGCGCAGCGCCGCCAGACCGGCCGCCGCATCCAGCCGCAGCCCGGCCTCGCTCGGCGTGCCCGGCGTGCCGCCATAGCCACGGTATTCCACCAACAGCGCCCCCCACCCCTGCGCCGCGAAACGCCGGATGCGCTCGGTACGGTGGCCGATATGCCCCCCGTTCCCGTGCAGGAACAGCAGCACGGGCCCCTCGCCCGGCGGCGGCAGGAACCAGGCCAGCAGCTGCAACCCATCCGCGGTTGGCACCGCCACCTCCCGCAGCCCCGGCAGCTCCACCCGCGCGGCATCGGGCCGGTCCTGCGCCGGCCGGAACAGGATCTGCCGCTGGAGCAGAAAGAGTGCAGCAATCACAATAACATAGAGTATCGCGAGCCCTGCGGCGAAGGCCAGCAGAACAGAGGCCCAGGCGGGCAGGCCAGGCGATGGCATCGGCGGCATCCGTGGTCGTTGAGAGTCGGATTACTTTACACCATCCGGTGCCGTGCACATCCTGTTAAGATATTGATAACGAACGCCTTCATCCCTCTCCGGCGCCTGCGGCGCAACGGGCTCCCTGGAACCGGTGTCGGATAAATTTACACTCAGGGACGATGGAATGCCGCGGCATGCCACAACGCTCAGTCAAGCTATTGAAAAATAGCACATTTCAGACGTTGGCATGCGGCTTGCTTTAAGCCTTCTTGATTATGGCTGTGTCGTGTTTCCGGTCTGCTCGGCGCCTCGGTGTCGCGGGTTTGGGGGCAACAGGAATGGAGAAAGTTTGGTGAACACGTTTTTGAAGGGCCTGGTCGGCGCGGCAGCACTTGTCGGCGCCACAGTTTCGACCGCGAGTGCCCAGGATTACACCTGGAATTTTGATCTGAGCTGGCAGGTGAACCAGGTCCGATCTGGTGCCATCTTCGTAAACAGCGGCATTGAGCCGACCGACTCCGGTGCGTCTGGCTCATTCACCCTCCAGCGTACCGGCGCCAGCACGTTCACGTTCTCGTCCTGGAGCATCACCACCTCGTCCGGTACCGAGGTGCTCGGCACGGACCCGACGATGTTCGCGAACACCTACAACTCCAATGACCCGGGTGCGACGGCCAACAGCAGTGACGCCCTCAACAGCAGCGCCAACTTCTTCACGGCCGACGGCGATTACCGTCTGACCTTGGCGTGGTTCACAGGCGATCTGATCTCCAGCATGAATGACAACGTCTCCGGCGTGACCATCGAAATGCCGATCCAGAGCTCGAGCGAGGCGGAATGGCCGATCGGGACTGGCTCTCTCCGCCGCCGCAATGGCACCTGCGATCTGGATTCAACTATTAATCAGGCCTGCGAAGAAGGCACGGTTCCCGCCGGCTTCCTGACGCTGGCGTCGATCACCAACATCGAGCAGCCCCCCCCGCCGCCCCCCACTGCCACGCCGGAGCCCGCCAGCATGGCGCTGTTCGGTGCCGGCCTGCTGGGTCTGTTCGCGGCCCGTCGTCGCCGCGCCGCCTAAGCGTCCACCGACACACCAAGCCTTCTCCTCTGCGGCGGCGTCCTTCCAAGGGCGCCGCCGTCTCCATTTAGGGGCATGCCGCGATCGATCCTCCAGGTCGGTGCTACTCCGAGCCGGCCTCGCCGCCAGCCTCCCCTTCCGCCGGCCCCAGCGTCGCCAGATATGGCGCCGCCGCATCCTCCGTGGCCTGCTCGATCGCGCGATAGGCCGCCACCAGCGCTGCGCCGGCCTCCGTCAGCCGTGCCCCGCCACCACCGCTGCCACCGGTCATTGCCGCCACCACCGGCGCGCCCAGATGCCGGTTCAGATCCTCCACCAGTTCCCACGCCCGCCGGTACGACATGCGCAGCGCCCGCCCGCCGGCGGAGATCGAGCCATGCCGGGCAATCTCCTCCAGCAGCGCGATCTTCCCCGGCCCCACCCGCGCGCCGGAGGGCAGGTCGAGCCGGATGCTCACGCGCGCAGCCGGCCGCGCATCGGGGCGGGATCGCGAAGGAACGATGGACATGCCGCAGCGAACCACGCCGCGCCGCCCCGATCAATCGCCCGCAGCACCCCAAGGACCCATCGCATGATTGCCTCGCCGGCCCGTTCCCTGGCACGCTGCACCCCTTGCCAGCGCCGGACCCCAGCATGACCCAGCCGCTCCAGATCCGCTCCTCCGCCTGCCCGCATGATTGCCCCAGCACCTGCGCGCTGGAGGTGGAGGTGCATGACGGCACCCGCATCGGCACGCTGCGCGGCGCGGCGGCGAACAACTACACGCTGGGTGTGATCTGCACGAAGGTCTCCAAGTATGCGGAGCGCATCCACCATCCGGATCGCCTCACCCACCCCCTGCTGCGCACCGGCCCCAAGGGCAGCGGCCAGTTCCGCCGCATCGGCTGGGAGGAAGCGCTGGACCGCGCCGCGGAGGCCTTCCTCGCCACCACGCGCACCCACGGCGCCGAAAGCATCTGGCCCTACTACTACGCCGGCACGATGGGCCTGGTGCACCGCGACGGCATCAACCGCCTGCGCCATGAGCTGAAGCATTCCCGCCAGGTCAACACCATCTGCACCCGCACCAGCGAAAGCGGCTGGATGGCCGGCGTGGGCAAGATCGCCGGGCCCGACCCGCGCGAGATGGGCGAGGCCGACCTCATCATCTCCTGGGGCGGCAACCCGGTGAACACGCAGGTGAACGTGATGTCCCACGTCGCCCGCGCCCGCAAGGAACGCGGTGCCAAGCTGGTGGTGATCGACCCCTACCGCACCGGCACCGCCAAGGTGGCCGACATGCACCTGGCCGTCCGCCCCGGCACCGACGCCGCGCTGGCCTGCGCCGTGATGCACATCGCCTTCCGTGATGGCCACGCCGACCGCGCCTATATGAGTCAGTACGCCGACGACCCCGCCGCACTGGAAGCCCACGTCGCCACCCGCACCCCGGAATGGGCCGCTTCCATCACCGGCCTGCCGGTCGCCGAGATCGAGGCCTTCGCCAAGCTGTACTGCGAGACCCCGCGCGCCTATATCCGCACCGGCTACGGCTTCACCCGCAGCCGCAACGGTGCCGCCGCCCTGCACGCCGTCACCTGCCTGCCCACCGTCACCGGCAAGTGGCGCAACAAGGCCGGCGGCGCCTTCTGGAACAACCGCGCCATCTACCACTGGAACAAGACCCTCATCGAGGGCCTGGACCTCATCGACCCCACCACCCGCGCGCTCGACCAGTCCCGCATCGGCGCGGTGCTGACCGGTGACCGCCGCGACCTCGGCAACGGCCCGCCGGTGAACGCCCTGCTGATCCAGAACACCAACCCCGTCACCGTCGCCCCTGACAGCCACAAGGTCCGCCGCGGCTTCCTGCGCGAGGATCTCTTCACCGTGGTGCACGAGCAATTCATGACCGAGACGGCCAAGCTCGCCGACCTCGTCCTGCCCGCCACCATGTTCATGGAGCACCACGACCTCTACCAGGCCGGCGGCCACAGCCACATCCAGATCGGCCCCAAGCTGATTGAGCCCCCCGGCGAATGCCGCAGCAACCACGAAGTGCTGCAAGGCCTCGCCCCCCGCCTCGGCGCCACCCACCGCGCCTATGGCATGACGGACCTCGAGATCGTCGACGAAACCCTGCGCGTCTCCGGCTGGCCCGATGCTGCCACCGTCATGCAGAACCGCTGGCACGATGCCCAGCCGGATTTCGACACCGCCCATTTCCTGAACGGCTTCGGCCACGCCGACAAGAAATTCCACTTCAAGGCCGACTGGGCCGCGATCGGCCCCAACCACCACGGCATGTCGGCCCTCCCCGACCATATCGAGGTGATCGACAGCGCGACGCAAGACCGCCCCTTCCGCCTCGTCGCCGCCCCCGCGCGCAGCTTCCTCAACACCAGCTTCACCGAGATGCCCTACACCCGCGCCCGCGAAGGCCGGCCCACCCTGCAGGTGAACCCCGAAGACGCCGCCCGCCTCGGCATCACCGAAGGGGCCCGCGTCCGCCTCGGCAATGCCCGCGGCGAGGTGGTGCTGCACGCCCGCCTTGTGGAAGGCGCCCAGCCCGGCGTGCTCGTCGCCGAAAGCATCTGGCCGCATGCGGACCACGATGGCGGCGTCGGCATCAACGCCCTCACCTCGGACGAACCCGCGCTGCCCGATGGCGGCGCCGTCTTCCACGACACCGCCGTCTGGCTCCGCGCCGAAGCCGCCACCCTCGCCCAAGCCGCAGAATAGGGCCCCGCCGAATGACCCGCGCCATCCTCGTCACGGGTGCGGCCACCGGCGTCGGTGCCGCCACCGCCCGCCGCCTCGCCGCCCCCGGCGTCGCCCTGTTGCTGCACACCCGCCGCAACGAAGCCGGCCTCGCCGCCGTGGCCGAGGAAGCCCGCGCCAAGGGTGCCCAGGCCGAAACCATCCTCGCCGACCTCGTCGACCCCGCCACCCCCGCCGCCCTGGTCGCCGCCGCCGTCGCCCGCTTCGGCCGGCTCGATGCCATCATCGCCAATGCCGGCTTTGCCGACCGCACCGCCGCCATGGACCTCACGGACGAGATCTTCGCCCGCTCCACGGAGCCGATGATCGCCGGCTTCCTCCGCCTCGCCCGCGCCGCCGCGCCGCATCTGCGCGAGGGCACCGATCCGCGCATCGTCGCCGTCAGCAGCTTCGTCGCCCACGCCTACCGCCCCGGCTTTCCCCTCTTCCCCGCCTCCGCCGCCGCCAAGGCCGGGCTGGAAGCGCTGGTGAAGGCCTTGGCCATCGAACTGGCGCCCACCATCACCGTGAACGCCGTCGCCCCCGGCTTCGTCCGCAAGGATGCCGGCGCCCACGTCGCCCTCAGCCTCGCCGGCATGCCGGACCGCACCCAATGGATCCCCCTCGGCCGCATCGCCGAGCCCGCCGACATCGCCGCCGCCATCGCCTTCCTCGCCGGGCCCGATGCCGCCTACATCACCGGCCAGGTGCTGCACGTGGATGGCGGCCTCGTGATGTAAGGTTTCACAGCTCTGTCGCACAGGCGTAAAGCGACTGACGCGATTCCGGTGGAACACGGAGCCTCCCGCATGAAGGAGGTGTCCCCGTGTTCCCCGCCCTGCTCCTGGCCGGATCGGCGCTCGCGCTGATCGCCGCCATCACGCCCGCCCGCGCCGACCAGGCCTTCCCGGCCACGCTCGCCGGCCACGCCATGATCCCGGCCGCCACCTACATCCCCGCGCCCGACGATGCGCCGGCCGATCTCAAGAGCGCCGGCAAGTTCACCACCGGCCGCCGCGTGGAAGCCATGGGCACCGTGATGGGCATGTCCTTCGAACGCCCCACCGGCATCGCACTGCCGCTGCCCGGACAGCCCATCCAGGGCCATTCCGGCATCAAGACCATGCCGGACGGCAGCTTCTGGGTGCTCACCGACAACGGCTCCGGCTCCAAGGCCAACTCGCCGGATTCGATGCTCTACTTGAACAACTACCGCATCGACTGGGCCGCCGGCACGCTCGCCCGCCAGGCCACCATCTTCCTGCACGACCCCGACAAGAAGGTGCCCTTCCGCATCACCCACGAGGGCACCGAGAAGCGCTACCTCACCGGCTCCGATTTCGACACCGAGGGCTTCCAGATCATCGGCACCACGCTGTGGATCGGCGACGAGTTCGGCCCCTACATCATCAAGGCCGACATGACGGGCAAGGTCCTGGCCGTGTTCGAGACCATGGCCGACGGCAAGCCGGTGCGCTCGCCGGAGCATTTCGCCGTCGCCTCCCCCGGCATCCCCGGCCAGGCCGGCACCTTCAACCTGCGCCGCTCCAAGGGCTATGAGGGCTTCGCCGCCAGCAAGGATGGCAAGTTTCTCTACGGCATGCTGGAAGGCCCACTCTGGGATGCCGCCACGAAGGACTATGAAAAGCAGGATGGCCGCGAATACCTGCGCATCCTTGAATTCGACGTCGCCGCTGAGAAATGGACCGGCCGGCACTGGAAATACATGCTGGAAGCCAACGGCCTGGCGATCGGCGACTTCAACATGATCGACGGCACCACCGCCCTGGTGATCGAACGCGACAACGGCGAAGGCACCGCGGACAAGGCCTGCCCCGCCGGCCAGCGCGGCACCGATTGCTTCGCCGACATCGCCAAGTTCAAGCGCGTCTACAAGATCGAGATGTCAGAGGCGAACGTGGGCGGCCCCGTGCGCAAGATCGGCCATATCGACCTGATGAAGATCGCCGACCCCAACAAGAAGGCCCGCAAGCCGCTCAACGACGGCGTGCTGACCTTCCCGTTCTTCACCATCGAGAACGTCGATGTGGTGGATGCCACCCACATCATCGTCGGCAACGACAACAACCTGCCGTTCTCCACCTCGCGCGAGCCCAACAAGGCGGACGACAACGAGTTCATCCTGCTTGAAGTCGGAGATTTTCTGAAGGCGAAGTAAGACGTTCTTTTTTGAAAAAAAGAACCAAAAAACTGGCGGTTTCCAACTCCGGGTGCAACGCCTTTGATGTTTGCGTTTGCTCGGAGGATGGGATGGCTGGCTATCACGAGTTGAACCTTGCCGAGCGTCTGTCGCTTCAGCG